>NZ_JAOTGI010000030.1:0-25597 GCF_044427255.1 Streptococcus sp. 2021WUSS126
GTATTTTTCTATGATGCGGAGCATTATTTTTATCTTTAAGTGCTTGCTTTAATTCTTCGACTTGTGTTTGGGTAAGTTCTTTTGTCATAATACCATTATAACGCTATTTTTGATTTTTGTTAAGTATGATTTTCGAAGAGTATGAGAAATAAAGCAAAACCGCTTCTGAAATCAGAGGCGGTTTCATTTTTTATATCGTACCAATCAAAAGCACTCCCTCAACCGTAATCTCGGTCAACTGGCTCAAATCCAACTTGGACTGGTCCACTTGGAAAAAGAGAGGCGTCATGTCTGCCAGGACTTGAGCATGGGCGGCTGTAATCGGCATAGTCTGGCTGACCATCACCTGCTCCACCTGCCCCACGTAAGACCTGAAATGGTCCACAATCTCTTGGTTATCATAGGCTTCCTTGCGGAGTTGGTCTTTGGCTAAATGGCGGAGCTCCTTGAGGTGATTGGGGCCTGGGACTAGCTTGAGAATAGCTCCACCAGCTTTCAGCACTCTGGCAAATTCCTGATAATTGGCTGGGGAAAAGATGTCCAAGATGCCGTCAATGGTCTTGTCTTGAATGGGCAACTTTGTCAAGTCACCGACAAACCATTTGACCGACTTGGTACTGTCTGTCCTTGCTGCCAAGAGAATGGAATCCTTGGAAATATCAAAAGCAAGAATGTCCAAGTCCATTTTCTCAGCTAATTTGCGGGAATAAAAACCCTCTCCACAACCGATGTCTAGGATAGAACACAACCCCAGCTCTGCTATTTTTCCCTCCAAAACTGCATAGAGATGGTCGTAATAGCCCGCCTCTAAAAAGGCCTGGCGGTTTTCAAAGCTAGACTTGTGGTAGTTGGCGGACTGCTTGACCTGGGGTGCCAGATTGACGTAGCCCTGCTTGGCGATGTCGAAGGTGTGGCGATTGGAACAGCGGAGGCTGTTGAGGTCGAGACCAAGAGCCTGCCCACAATGTGGACAGGCGAAAAATTGGTCGCTATTAAGGAAACGTGGGTGTTTGGTCATGAAAATCTATCCTCTTTCTTCATCTATTCCAAGAAAAGTATCCAAGATAAACTCCCTATCTAGTTTGTCTATATCTTTTTTATCAATTTGATGTCCGTAGGAATAACTAGAAATAGGCTTTGCTATTGACTCTACCCAGAAGAGCTTATCAAAATCGGAATAAATGTCATAGCTAAGGACTTTTCTACGAGTTTCATCTCTATCAAAACAAACTAATTGGCACTGGACAGCTGAAGGATAGGTTTCAAAATATTGGGACAATTTTGTCTGAATCAGTTTGGATAATTTATTAAATCGTAAGTTATCTTCGAGTGTTTCTGTATTCTGTTGGATCATCTTATTTCTTACCCCATCTGCTCAGATAATGCTTCCCATTCTTCCATGAGGCTTTCTTGTTGGGCTGTCTGTTGGTCGATTTCTTTCTGGTAATCGGTCAGCTGGCCGATGTCGTTTGTTTCTAGCATGGCTTGGTTGAGCTCGCTCAGGCGGTTTTCGATGATATCGATTTCTGCCTCGATTTGCTCGATGCGGCGGACCAGTTTGCGTTGCTCTTTTTGGTTTTCCTTTTGGGCTTGGTAGTCCATGGCTCCGGCTGATTGGCTGGTGCTTTCTAGCTGGTCAGGCTGGGCTTCTACTTCCAGCTCTGCCTTTTTCTCTAAATAATAATCATAGTCGCCCAAGTAGAGCGTGGACCCCGTTTCCGAGATTTCTAGCACCTTGGTGGCGACGCGGTTGATGAAATAGCGGTCGTGGCTGACAAAGAGCAGGGTGCCGTCAAAGTCGATCAGGGCATTTTCCAGGACCTCCTTGCTGTCGATGTCCAGGTGGTTGGTCGGCTCGTCGAGGATGAGGAAGTTGTTGTTTTCCATGGACAGCTTGGTGAGGAGCAGGCGAGCTTTTTCCCCACCAGACAGCATGGACACGGACTTTTTGACGTCGTCTCCTGAGAAGAGGAAGGCTCCAAGGCGGTTGCGGATCTCCACTTCAGGTGTGGTCGGAAAGGCTGACCAGAGCTCCTCCAAGACAGTGTTGGAAGGCGTCAGGGCTGACTGGGTCTGATCATAGTAGCCCACTTCCACATTGGCACCTAGCTTAGCTTCCCCTTTGATAAATGGCAGAGCTCCGATGATGGATTTGAGCAGGGTTGTTTTTCCGATTCCGTTCGGACCGACAATAGCAATGGCATCCAGCTTTCGTTGGTCAATGGAAATAGGCTGAGAAAGTATTTCTCCATCATAGCCCACCGCAGCATGTTCTACTGTCAAGACGATATTGCCAGAAGTCTTGTCCGACTGGAAGGTCATGTTGGCTGACTTCTGACCAGTTGTTGGCTTGTCCAATCGCTCCATCTTTTCCAACTGCTTGCGTCTAGCCTGGGCACGCTTGGTGGTCGAAGCACGGACAATATTTTTCTGGACAAAGTCTTCTAGTTTGGCAATTTCCTTCTGCTGCTTTTCATAGTTTTGCAACTCCGTTTGCAACTTCTGCTCTTTGAGCTCGACAAACTGAGAATAATTGCCCACATAGCGATCCAAGGAATGCTTGGTCAAATCCAGTGTCAGTGTCGCCACCTTGTCCAAGAAATAGCGGTCATGGCTGACGATAATCAAGGCTCCCTTGTAATGTACTAGGTAGTTTTCCAGCCAAGCAATCGTGTCAATGTCCAGGTGGTTGGTCGGCTCATCCAGGACCAAGAGTTCTGGGCTTTCAAGAAGCATTTTTGCCAGAGCAAGTCGAGTATTCTGACCACCTGAGAGTTCGGAGATTTTCATGTCCCACATGGTCTGGTCAAACTTAAAGCCGTTCAAAATAGCACGAATATCTGCCTCATAGCTAAAACCACCTGCCAGACGAAATTCTTCCGACAGACTATCGTAGGTCTTCATGAGCTGGTCGAGTTCATTACCAGACAAACTGCCCATTTGCTCTTCCATAGACCTCAGGCGTTTCTCCGTCATCCGCAGGTCATCAAAGACATGGAGCATTTCATCGTAAATGGTATTTTCCGACTCAAAACGGCTGTCCTGTGCCAGGTAAGAAAGGGACAAATCACGCTTGGTTGAAATGTCACCGCTGGTCGCAGCTTCTTCTCCGACAAGGATTTTGAGCAGAGTAGACTTGCCTGCTCCATTTTTTCCGACAAGGGCAATCCGATCTCGCTCGTCCACTTGAATATTGATATTATTAAATAAAACCTCGCCCGCAAAAGAGCGTTCAATCTTGTTTCCACTTAGAATAATCATAAAAATATTGTACCATAATTTAGGGTAACAGTGCGGAATCCTTTTTCTGATTTCAACAAAAAACAGCGACTTTACCGTCACTGTCCTTCTCAAAAAATATTTAGACCAAACCGCTAAGCAATTCCTTATTCTGCCAGAGCAGATAAAGACCACCGCCGATAATAATCAGCATGATGACAAACTTAATCAAGCCCTTGACAAAGCGGATGACCAACATCAATATCATAGATACAATCAGCCATCCCCAAGCGGAAGAATTGAGTAAGGTTTGCATACTCTCTAGACTTGCACCTGTCCAGGCCTTGATAGGTTCGGGGATTTTATCAAACCAGTTGCTATCTATACCGATTTGTTCCATAATCGAATGGCTGGTAGACTGCATCCATGCAAAAATCCCAGCATTATAGAGAAAGAGCAGAGCTTGCTCAGGATAACGTTTTATTGTGTTTGTAATTGTTCGAAGCATATTTTCCCTTCTATTCTGAATACAAGGCAAGGACCGCATCAATATCTGCCTGCTGGATACCATGATTAGAACCTGCCGATTCCATAACAGAGGTCTGACTATCTTCATGATCTAGGCCAATAGCATGGCCCAATTCATGCTCAGCTGTATGGATAATTCTATCCATATCATAACCATATTGGTCGTTTAATAAATAAAAACTATTCAGACGCACCGTTACCGAGCTATAATAATTGGTTAATAAATTAGTCGTTGAATTGGCCTCACCTGCTGCCTGGGTATTTCCATCATTCATCTCAGTCGCAATAATATCAGCCTGATTTGGATCACTTGTCATCACAAAAGTGAAGGCCCCTGTCGCATTCCAATTGGCAATAGCTGTTTCATAGGCAGCTACAAATGTTGGATTCTGGGTTTCAAGGTAAACAGTCGCAGTATTGCTTTCCCAACGGCCATGGTCTGCTGTATTGACTGTATCTGTCGTCAGGTGCTTAATGGTATTAACACCTTCTTCAATCGTCACTTCAGACTGCCCTTTGACCATCAATTGCACTTCTTGAGCTAGAGTTTGTAACATCTGAGGCGCTGCTTCCTGTTGAAAATAGAATAACAGACCTAGACCACAAGCCAATAACACCATTGATAACCAAATCAGACCCCAAAATGTCCGCCAAATCCACCGTAGAATATTTCCAATAAGTTTCATAGACTATACCTCTTTCTAGAAATAGGTTTTAGTATAGCCATAATTTCTGAAACTTTTCTTAAAAACTAGGACAGTCTTTCTTCCAATTTGAAATCAATTGGTAACCAAGCCAATACCTTCTCAATCTGCTGATTCCAGTAGTACCACTCATGTTTACCAGGTCCGAAACTTGCCTCTATATCAAATCCCAGCTCTTTTAACTCCCCAACTGCCTTTTGATGCCCTTCAAAGAGAAAATCTTCCTCACCACACCAGGCATAAAATTTGGTCTTTTTATCGGATTGTTTAGCAATTTCTAACAAATTATTTGGATTCTGTTTATCAGAAATATCACCAAATACTCCTCGCCAATACGAAAGACTCCCCAATTCTGCTGCCGCTGGATTATCAAAATCAAAATACAATGCGCCTGAAAGCGAAGCTGCGTGTGAAAAACGATTGGTCATCATAGCAATCTTGAAGGTCCCATAACCACCCATAGACAAACCAGCGATAAAATTCTTCTCCCGCTTGTCAGACATATTTGGGAAAAATCGTTTGAGAATTTGAGGCAACTCTACTGCAATAGCATCATAATAATTCATGCCATAGGTGGTATTGGTATACCAGCCTTTATCTGTATTGACCATAACCACGATAAGATTGGTATAACGAACCAACCGTTCCACTGTAGAACGATTCAGCCAGGAATCCTGATTTCCTCCCATACCGTGCAAAAGATATAGGACAGGAATGTCGTTGTCATCAGGATTTTCCACACGATTGCGATCTGGATATAAAACCGTAACCTGTCTAGACATATCTAGAGCTTCTGAGTGGTATTCAATTTTCATTATTGCCATAAATCTTCTCCTTATGGTAAAGAGCCTGAGTTTCCTCGGCTCTTCTTATGTATATAAATCAGCTTACTTGACTTCCATAATTACCGGTAAAATAGCTGGGCGACGTTTGGTTTGGTCAAAGAGGAATTTTGCTAAATCATCGCGAACAGCACTCTTAAGCTCTGTCCAGTCAAAGCTATCCTTTGTAAAGTAATTTTCCACCGTTGTATTCACCAATTCTGATGCCTCACGCAAGATGTCCTTGCTCTTTTTCACGTAGACAAAACCACGAGTATTGACCTTGGCTTTAGAAATGATTTTTTTCTCACGGCGGTTGACAGTGATGGCCACGATAAAGATACCATCTTCTGAAAGTATCTTACGGTCACGAAGGACGATATTTCCAACATCGCCCATGGCATTTCCGTCAATCATGACATCACCAGCAGGAACCGCTCCACTATGTACAAAATCCCCCTCTTCAAAAGCCATGACATCCCCACGCTTAACGATGATAATGTTTTCTGGATACATACCGATTTCAAGCGCAGCCTTAGCGTGAGCATCCAATTGACGATACTCCCCTTGAACTGGGAAAAGATATTTAGGTTTCATGATGTTGAGCATGAGCTGCAAATCACGCGCATTCCCATGCCCAGATACGCGAAGATTCTTTGTGATAGATTTTACGGTACCACCAGCCTTGTAAATCAAGTTCTCCACACGAGCAACAACCGCTTCTTTTGAAATACTTGGAGTGGTAACAATATAAACTAGATCACCTTCTTTGATTTCAACATAGCGATGTCTACCGATAGACATTTTACGCAATCCATTTAACGGCTCGCCCATACGACCAGTTTCTAAAATAATCAATTCATGGTCTTCATACTTGTTCATATCCTTTGGTTTTACCAACAGGCGTTCGCTGACCAAACGAAGTTTTTTCAATTGAATCGCTGTTCGGACAATGTTTTCCACATCATGTCCTGTCAATACGACACGACGACCAGTTGCTTCTGCCGCATCAAAAATCTGTTGAATACGTACAATATTACTGGCAACTGCTGCCACAATAACACGCCCATCACAGTCAGCAATCGTATTGAGAATTTCCTCCCCAGCCTCATGCATGCTCGCTACTTGAACATTGCTATCTGCGTTAGCTGAGTCTGACAAGAGGGCCAACACACCTTCGTTACCGATTTCAGCCAATCGCCCAAAATCCGTACGATAAAACTTATCTGCTGCTTGGTCAAACTTAAAGTCACCTGTGTAGACAATATTTCCTTCATCCGTCTTAACGACAATTCCTAAACTCTCTGGAATAGAGTGGGTCGTCTGAAAGAAAGATACCACTGAATCCCCGAAATCAATTTCAGTGTCAGCATTGATAACATGGAAATCATTAAATTTCTTAGTAGCATTATTCCCCTTGACAAGTAGCTTAGCCAATTCGATAGTCAAGTGCGAACCAAATACTGGCACTTTCACTTTCTCCAAGAGATAAGGAAGCGCTCCGATAGCATCCGCATGCCCGTGAGATAAAAAGACCCCTGCTACACGGTGCTTATTTTCTTCCAAATAATCGAAATTAGGGACGACTACATCCACACCTAACTGTTCATTCTCAGGATACTTTGCCCCTGCATCCAAAACAAAAATATGTTCATTCACTTCGGCAATGTACAGGTTTTTTCCGTTTTCCCGCACACCCCCAAGAGCCATAATTTTAATTGTACTCATCTTTACTCCTTTTGGACATCCCACAGGTGTCCATTTTATTTTTCTTACCAACGGTCCTTGGGAATTCCAAGTCGAATTACAGTCTGCTATGTCGGAGCTCTATTTGCAAAAGACACACTTTGGTTCAACATTATATTCATCCATCAAAGCAACTTTTAAATAGAAATTCCTAAATAGCTATCACTTCTATTATACATTTTTTCAAGAAAATTTACAAAAAACTCCGCTGAAAATCAACGAAGTTCTACATATACATTAGTAACCATGTCCCTTATGTTCCCACTTACCACCAACATTCCGCACTAAAATCCATTTCCAATCCGTATGGGTACTATTAGGCTCTAAGGTGGGCTCTGCCCCCTCAGCTGCTACCTTAAAAGACGAAGTTAGGATAATAGCTTCCTCTGCACCATAGTGCTCCGCCCACTCATCAAATTCCTTTTCATTATCACCACTATAACCGATAGTCAGCAATTTACAACTTTTAAAATGGTGATCAAAGTAATCTTCAACTACAAGAATAGCCGCCTCAATCTCTTTTTCCGTATACAATTCTGACTGTTCCATCGGTTCAATCTCTGCCTGAGAAGCTGTTCCTGTCCGACATCCTACCAAAAAGAGACAACACAACAGACTACAAATAGCTAAACATTTTCTCATCTTTGTTACCCCAAGTCAACAATCGTTGCTGAAAAGCCAATCTCTTCGACAAAATGTAAAATATCCTCTGTCTTTACAAAAATTGTTTTCGTATTAACATTGGCGTGGAAGGTTAGAATGGGTTTAGAAAGGATTTCTTTATCAAAAAAGACTTGAATATCCTTATCAACATTATGTAACAAGCCAAAAACAGATACCACACCCGCAGGCAAGTGCATTTTTTCCATCAAGCTTTCACTTGAGGCCATGCGAATACGATTGGCTCCCACCAAATCACGAAACTGGTCCATATCCAACTGCTTCTGGTCATCCATGATCAGTAAATAAAATGCAGTCTTTTTCTTATTAGTCAGAAACATGGACTTGGTCCGTACTCCTTCTACCCCTTCAATGTAACGGTCTGCTTCCTCAGTTGTCAGAGCTGGTGGATGCTCTACAATGGTGTAGTCCATTCCCAAGTCAGCTAAGCTTTCAAAAACCAATTTATCCATGACAGCACCTCTTGATATATTTAGTATATTATACTTCTTTATAACTAAAAATTCAAAGGATAAGAAAAGCCTGGATTACTCCAGACTTTAGACAAACAGATTGCCGTATGTCGATAATCAATCTTCCCAATACTCTTCAATATTTGTCACACTCTGAGGGATACCAATTAGCTGAATATCAAATTTTAAGGAAGGTTCCACTCTCGAAGAGGCATTATGAATACGGAAACTGATGGACCAACCATTATCCATAATCAACTCCAGAGTATTTTTAGAACCTCTCTTGTAGTCTAAAGAGAAAATTCTTGTTGGTAAAACTGTCGATAATCCCTTGATTTTTGTCTTTGGACGAATGGTTTGATAATTGATAGATAAGGTATCGTTTAAGTTGAATGCCTGAACAATCGTTTTCCGTTCCTTATCCTTTGCGATGACTTTATAAAAATCTTTTCGCCCTAGTAGATACTCAATTAGAAGTTTGGGGACTTCCTGATGTTGCTCGTATAGACGAAGTAACTCAAATTTAAAAGCTTCAAGAACAGGTAAATAAATCTCCACCTCTTTATTTTCAAACATAGTCCACTTATGTTGCTCGGCTTTATCAAGGTGCTTGGTTTCATCCCTCAAAGTTGCTAACCTAGTGAATACAGGCTTGATGGCTTCAAAGTAATCGTTAGAAACTGGAAGCCCCAACCATTTCAAACCAAAATCTATGTCATTGGATAGCCTAGAATGTTTTAGGGCGTGATGATTATGTTTACAAGAAATTCCAATCTCCCAATCAGTTTCCCCTTTGATAAATACAATATCCCTAACATCACCATCTCCACCACTTTTATCAACTAAAATGGATAAGGTCACTAATTCCTGTCCATTAGAAAGATTTGGTTCTGCCTTTAAAATAGTATTTAGACTCGCCTTAGCTGCTTGAAACATGTCTTCCTGTAAAATGCCATCTAATTTTTGGAAATTATCTTGTGCAGTTAGATAGGCCTTGCTCTCTTCAATTTCACATCTCATCCCCAATTCTGTCAAAGCCTTGTAAAAAGTTGTAATACAAGCATATTCAAATCCTTTTCCTTGTACTGTCTGCTTAGCCATTCTACTACTCCTATATATTTTTACTACCTTTATTATCCCACAATAGTTTCTACTGGCCAAGTTTATTTTTTTTTGTTATACTTGTAAAGTATATATTCAGTTGGGAGTTCTTATGAAAAAAACAAACAAGCAATTTATATCTTCATCCACCTTCACTGTAGAAGAGATTGAAGAAATATTACAAGCTAAAATCAAAGAAGAAACTCAAAAAGTCGAAGATGCCATTACTCAAGAGGAAAAAGATAAGGAACAAGCTGTTATTGATACTATTCAATACGATGAAAGCAAAATCAATATTGTTTCCCTCTTTAGTGGCTGTGGTGGACTTGATTTAGGTGTCGAATTAGCTGGTCTTGTTGCTCAGTACGGTCAAGAAAAAGCTTATCAACTGTTCCAATCAAAGTTGTCCTATGATAGTCACAGAAACAAGCTTATCAATTTCATTTTTTCAAATGATTTATTTGAATCAGCAAATCAGTCTTACCTAAAAAACTTCCCTGATACGACTTACAAAAGTTCTAAAAATATCCAAAAAGTTTCCCTTTTTCCAAAATCCAATATCATTCTTGGAGGATTTCCTTGTCCAGGCTTTAGTGTTGCAGGTCCACGCTTGCTTGATGATGAGCGTAACTTCTTATACATTCATTACATCCGTGCACTCATGCAGTCAAAACCTGAGTTCTTTATTGCAGAAAATGTTAAAGGTCTAATGACACTCGGAAAAGGAAAAGTGCTAGAACAAATTACAGAAGACTTTGCAGCCGCTGGCTATGTCGTTACTGCTCACCTTGTAAACGCACGAGATTATGGAGTTCCACAATTAAGAGAACGTGTTTTCATTATTGGTGTAAGAAAAGATATTCAGAAGAAATTCAACTATGTCTATCAACTGCCACCTGCAACACACGGTCCAGAAAAAGAAAAATATGTGACACTCAAAGATGCAATTGGAGATTTACCTCTTGAGCCGAGCGATGTCTTCGATTCAACATATTCTTCTATGTACATGAGCCGAAACCGTAAGAAAACATGGGAAGAGCAAAGCTTTACAATCCAAGCCAGCGCTAGACAGGCACCCCAGCATCCCCACGGATTACCTATGAAAAAAATAGACAAGGAAACATGGGTATTTCAAGGAAACCATAATCGTAGACTATCTGTCAGAGAATGTGCTCGCATTCAAACCTTTCCGGATTGGTTTGAATTTTCTAACGGAAATAAAGGAAATGTGACAGAGAACCATCGATTAAATGAACAATATAAGCAAATAGGAAATGCTGTACCTGTTATGCTGGCTGAAAAAATTGCCAGACCTATTGTCGAATTTTACTACAAAAATCTACTATAAAAAACAAGAATCCTGACCAAACACAGGATTCTTTCTTTATCTTTATTGACACATAAACCTCAAACTAATCAAACAACTTATAATAATCTTCCAGTTTCATCTTGGATTTTTCTTCAGCTGTTTGGTCCTGAATAATCTGACCATTTTTCATGACAATCAAGCGATTACCGTGACGCAGCGCATCTTCCATCTGATGAGTGACCATGAGGGCCGTCATTCCCTTGGTCTCAATCAATTCGTCTGTTAACTGCATCAAGGATTGACTAGTTTTGGGGTCAAGGGCTGCGGTATGCTCATCCAAGAGCAGGAGTTCAGGCTGTTTCAAACTCGCCATCAACAAACTCAATGCCTGGCGTTGACCACCTGATAAGAGCCCTGCTGGCGTGTCCAGATGTTTTTCTAGACCATTTCCCACTCTCGGCAAAAGTTGGGCAAATTCTTCCGTCTGTTGGGCCAATCTGCGTGGCACTAAGCCGCGTCCCTCACCTCGGTATTTAGCGACGAGCAGATTTTCAGCCACCGTCATCCGCGGAGCTGTGCCCATTTTGGGATCTTGGAAAACACGTGCCAGATACTTAGCACGCTTTTCTGCAGGCCAATTGGTCACATCCTCGCCAAGAATATGGACAGAACCACTGGTCAAGGGTAGGGTTCCAGCAATGACATTAAAGAGGGTTGACTTCCCAGCCCCATTTCCACCCAAAATGGTAATAAAATCACCCTGATAGATGGTCAGATTGACATTGTCCAAAATCACACGTTCTTCATCAAAACCGTTTGTCACCACCTTGGTGGCATTTTTTAATTCAACAATTGCTTTCATCGTGACAGACTGGCTCCTTTCAGAAGTTTATTTTTCAACTCAGGAACCATGAGGCAGACCGCCAGAATCATGGCCGAGAAGATACGGAGGTAGCTGGTATTGATACCGAGGGAAATAACCACCAAAATTAAGAACTGATAGAAAATCGCTCCGACAACAATGGCC
This sequence comes from Streptococcus sp. 2021WUSS126, assembly GCF_044427255.1. NCBI lineage: Bacteria > Bacillati > Bacillota > Bacilli > Lactobacillales > Streptococcaceae > Streptococcus > Streptococcus sp. 2021WUSS126. Next base: position 11,589 of record NZ_JAOTGI010000030.1, read on the forward strand.
AAGAATCGTTCTAACATAGTAAGGTTACCATAAATTACCTCACCGATAATCAGACTAGCCATACCGACTACAATGACACCAATGCCACGCGACACATCCGCATAGCCTTCTTGTTGTGCAATCAAGGCACCTGCAAGAGCGATGATCCCATTTGAAAGAACAAGGCCTAGCAACTCCATTCGACTTGTATTGATACCAAAACTGCGTGCCATATCTGGATTATCCCCTGTTGCAATAAAGGCCTGTCCAAGGCGAGTATAGAGGAAGAACATCAAGGCACCAATCACCACCACTAGGCTACCTAGACCTAGCAAGAGACCATTGATTTGCTCAGAAAAAGGAAGGAAATCTTGTAAACGTTTGGTATTCAGTAAGCCTAGATTTGCCCTACCCATGATAAATAGAATGACAGAGTGACAGGAAGACATGACCAAGATACCAGCCAGGAGAGTGGGAATTTTCCCCTTGGTATAAAGCAAGCCTGTGACAAAGCCCGCCAAACAGCCAACAAGAACTGCTGCTAGAGTAGCCAAGATAGGATGAACTCCTTGCGTCAATAAGGTAACAGCAACCGCTCCTCCAAGTGGGAAAGAGCCCTCTGTCGTCATATCAGGAAAATTCAGAATCCGAAAGGTAACGAATATTCCCAAACCTAGTACAGCCCATAAAAGAGCCTGTGAAACTGTTGATACAATCATATTTTTCCTTTTCTCTTATCTCTTATTCGATAACCTTGCTTGCTTTACTAATCACGTCATCTAACAAGGTAATTCCTAATTCTTTAGCAACTTTTTGGTTAACGACAACGGTTCCTTCGTTAAAGATTTGTACAGGTGTATCCGCTGGATTGACACCATCAAGAATTTTCGCAGCCATCTTACCAGTTGCCACACCCAAGTCATATTGGCTAAGGGTAACAGATGCGATACCTCCACCTTCTACCATGTCTTCTACGCTGGTGAAAATCGGAGTTTTGGTTTTATTTGCCACAGATACGACAGTTGAAAATGCTGAAGCAACTGTGTTATCTACTGGTGTAAAGAGAACATCTGCTTTACTACTTGCGACCTCTACTGTCGCTGCAATTTCATTACTAGAAGCAACTGCATATTCAAGAACAGTATAGCCAGCCTCTTCCGCCGCAGTCTTAAATTCCGCTACTTGAATTTTTGAATTGTCCTCGTTTGAAGAATAGAGGACACCGATAGTTTTAGCGTCTGGTGTAATTTCTTTAATGAGAGAAACTGCATCTGCTACTGGTGTTTGGTCAGATACCCCTGTGATATTTCCACCAGGATTTTTCAAATCCGTCACCAGGTTGGCTCCGACTGGATCTGTCACAGCTCCCATGATAATGGGTAATTCTGTGGTTGCATTGGCAAGACCTTGTGCAGCAGCTGTTGCGATACCAATCAATAATTCATTGCCATTGTCCACCAGTTTTTTACTCATGGTTTGAACTTGGGATTGATCACCCTCAGCATTCATAAAATCAATCTCCAGATTGTCTGTTGTAGAATAGCCACCTTCTTTAAGACCTGCCTTGATTCCCTTATAAATCTCATCTAATGAATCATGTGTCACAAATTGCAGAACTCCAATTTTAACTTTTTCTGTGCTATTAGATGAATTGTTCTGTTCTTTTTGCGTCAAAAACAGGGCAGCAATTACCATAACAGTGAGGGCAACAATTGTAGCAAGTAAATTTTTATTTTTCAACATATTCATTCTCCTTTAAAAATACACAACATTCAATCTCTATATCATCAATATATTATCCCACCATCGCCATCGTTTCATCATAATTACCTCGTTTAGATAATAGTCTTTCAGTTTACTTTTAGTACTTGCTCCAACTATCTGGGAGATAGTTGGAGGTTGGAAATAAAGCGAACAAAGTTCGCATCAACAGCTGCAGGCAGCTTGTACAGTCGAGTGACTGTACAAGCTTGGAAATAGCACTTGCGGAGCAAGTCACCCCTGCAGAGTACGGCAAAGCGAGTTCAAATAATGATGAAATTATTTGAAGTTGGAAATATGGAAACGAAGTTTCCTCATTCGTCGACGTAATAAAAGATAAACTGAATGACTAAAGGAAAAAGCCCCCGCAGGAAAAACCAACCTGCGAGGGCGTCAATGACACGGTGCCACCTCACTTATGGGAATTGTCTAGAATCCTCCCATATCTCATCTCCTCTAACAAGGAGTTGCACTGTAAGGTGTGCGGACCGAACTATCATTGTTTTAAGTTCATTTGCGTGACTGTTTGGGCTAGTTACTTCGTTAACTCTCCTTGCTATACCGCCAGTATAAGCTGCGACGACCTGCCTCGTACTCGGCCAAAACAGTCTACGCAAAGTATGCTATGCCAAACAATCCTTGTGAATTTAGGGCATTTTAGGACTAGGCAGTCGGGTGAAGGCAGTACTGGTGGTACGGCAAGACCGACTAACGACATCATAAAATAGACATAAATGCACATCAGCCCATTTCATAAAACTCCGCCACCTGTTCCCAGTGCCACAGGCTCCCTGAAGACTTCTGCTTTACTACTTCTTCTGATTACAGACGATTATACGGCATCCATCAATCTTTGTCAATACTTTTGATTAAATTTTCTGAAAACTTTTTATGTCAGTAGGGACTACCAGTCTCATCAAAAAACGTCAAAATATGATATACTAGACTGAGTTATAGCTATTAGAAAGAGGAAAAACATGTCTTTTGACGGATTTTTTTTACATCACATGACGGCTGAGTTACGGGCCAATTTAGAAGGTGGGCGGATTCAGAAAATCAACCAGCCCTTTGAACAGGAAATTGTTCTGAACATCCGCAGCAACCGTCAGAGCCATAAATTGCTCTTGTCTGCACATTCCGTTTTTGGCCGTGTCCAGCTTACTCAAACAGAATTTACAAATCCTAAGGTGCCTAATACCTTTACCATGATTCTGAGGAAGTATTTACAAGGAGCGGTTATCGAGGAAATTAAACAGCTAGAAAACGATCGGATTTTAGAGTTTTCGGTGTCCAACAAAGATGAGATTGGAGACCATATCCAAGCTACCCTGATAGTAGAAATTATGGGGAAACATAGCAATATCATCTTGGTAGATAAGTCTGAACAAAAGATTATTGAGGCTATCAAGCACGTTGGTTTCTCGCAAAATTCCTACCGAACGATCTTGCCTGGTTCCACCTACATTCGACCACCAGAGACGCATTCTCTCAATCCTTACACGGTATCTGACGAGAAATTGTTTGAAATCCTATCGACTCAGGAACTGAGTCCAAAAAATCTCCAACAGGCCTTTCAAGGTTTGGGTCGGGATACGGCTTCTGAACTGGCCAGTCATTTGCAGTCAGACCGCCTGAAGAACTTCCGTGCCTTTTTTGACCAGGCAACACAGCCTAGCCTGACAGACAAGTCCTATGCTGCTCTGCCATTTGCCAATAGCCCAGAAAGCCAGCCACACTTTGAGAGCCTGAGCAGTCTGCTGGACTTCTACTATCAGGACAAGGCGGAGCGGGACCGAGTGGCCCAGCAGGCCAATGAGCTGATCAAGCGGGTGGCCAGTGAGTTGGAGAAGAATCGCAAGAAACTGGTCAAGCAGGAGCAGGAATTGGCGGACACGGAGACGGCGGAGTTGGTGCGGCAAAAGGGCGAGCTCTTGACCACCTATCTGCACCAGGTGCCCAATGACCAGCCGAGTGTGCGGTTAGACAACTACTATACGGGCGAGGAGTTGGAGATTGAGTTGGACGTGGCTTTGACTCCTAGCCAAAATGCCCAGCGTTACTTCAAGAAGTACCAGAAACTCAAAGAGGCGGTCAAACACCTGACCAACTTGATTGAGGAGACCAAGTCGACCATTGTCTATCTGGAGTCCGTTGACACCATGCTGGGACAGGCTAGTCTGGCAGAAATCGATGAAATCCGTGAGGAGCTGATTGAAACAGGCTACCTCAAACGTCGCCACCGTGAGAAAATCCATAAGCGTCAGAAACCTGAACGATACTTGGCGACGGACGGGAAGACCATTATTCTGGTAGGAAAAAATAACCTGCAAAATGATGAGTTGACCTTCAAAATGGCCAAAAAAGGCGAACTCTGGTTCCATGCCAAAGACATTCCAGGTAGCCACGTGGTCATCACAGACAACTTGGACCCAAGCGACGAAGTCAAGACAGATGCGGCGGAGTTGGCTGCCTACTTCTCTAAGGCAAGGCATTCTAACTTGGTTCAAGTTGATATGATTGAAGCCAAGAAACTGCATAAGCCAACAGGTGGTAAGCCTGGTTTTGTGACCTACCGCGGTCAGAAGACCCTCCGTGTCACCCCAACAGAAGACAAAATAAAATCCATGAAAATCAATTGATTTTCATGGGTTTTTCTGTATTGAAACCTATTCCGCCTTATCAATATCTTCTCTGACTTCCTTAGCGTTGAACTTAGCGAAAAGATACTGGCGGTCTTGGACTGGAAAGCGTTGATCTAGCTGATCTACTGGTCCCACTTCTACCATTCCTTCTGAGATAACATAATCCATGACATGACCCCCAAAGGTCAAATCATCTGAAATAAAATGCAAATGATAGCCCGCCACGCTGACACCATGGAAAATCTCTGGCGTCCAAATACCAACTATGGTTCCCGAAATGTTCTCAGCGGTATATTCAGGCTGGCGACTTGCCACCTCTGCAAAACGAACATCCGAAACCGATTTGGGAATCATGCGGACATGCATCCGAGCAAACGTCCCCTTGATTTTGATGGAGCGAAAAAGATTTTCCCCATCATAATAGGATTCAATTCGCTGATGCAATTCCTCATGAGTCATTTCAAAGCGTTGTTTGAAAATCACTTCTGCCTCATGGAAAATGACCGCCGCATAGGGAACCTTCATATCAGCAGGAACTTCAACCACTTCTGGTTTCTCCCCTGCTCCCTTGGCCTGATAGCCCTTTCCATCCAAGACAATCAGCTCGCCGTCAATGGAATCCAGGGTCCCCAAACCCAAATCACCATGTTCCAACAATTCGCCAACCGTCAAGGAGCCGCCATACAGTCCAGCCATCAAGGCACCGAGTGTATTGTATTGAAATAATCGATTTACTTGCATAACCTACTCTTCATTCAAAAATTCTTGCATGGCTAAATCGTCTGGCACCAATTGGATATAACGACTAGCTTGCCCTTTTGCCTCATCCAAACGACCAAGTTGACGTAAAACCGCTACGTAATCAGCCAAAAATTCAGGATTCTTAGCCAATTCTCCAGCCAATTCATCGTAAAGCTCAATAGCTTCATCATCTCTTTCTAGAGTTTGATAGGCTTTGGCCACATTCCAGCGAGCTAGAACGTTATCTACCTCTTCATCAAATAAAGCCACAACCTCTTCAAATCGCTCCTGTTCAAGATACAGATTGGACAAGCGTAGAGCTAGTTCGTTACTATCATCTGCCACCTCTTTTGCCCGTAGAAGATAATCTTCTGCCCCCGCCTCGTCATGCAATTCATAGGCATACTGAGAAGCCTGGAGCAAGAGATTGGCATCAAAGTCATTTTTAGCCAAGCCTTTTTGAGTCATAGCCAAGGCATCTTCTAATTTATGCTCGGCATGAAGCGACTGTGCATAGGCATATTCATAGCCCTCAAAATCAGGATTGATGGTATCCAGTTGCTTGAAGTAGAGATTTGCCTTTTGGTATTCTTCTCGTTCAAATAGCAGAGCTGCTAACTCAAAAACTGTCTGATCATCGTATTCCAGCTCAACAGCTTTTTCCAAAAATTCAATTGCTGCTTCAAATTTCCCTAAACTTGCATAGGCAATACCAATTCGCTGATAGGTGGAAACTCCCGTTAATTCGTAGATTTCACGATTATCCAGCTGGGCATAATAGGAAATAGCCTCATTAAAAAGCTCCAGTTCCATATCCAATTCTGCTAAGCCAAAAAAGACGATTTGTTCATCTGATAAGTGACTTGCTTCTAACAATTTTTCACGCGCCACATCCGACAAGCCTTCTGCCTGATACAGGTCCGCCTTGACCAACAAGGCTTCCACATAGACAGGACTGTCTTCCGAAATTTCCTCCAAATATCCGAAAGCTTCTTCAACCAAGCCATCTTCAAATGCTATTTGGGCAAGATTGATTAGTACTTCGGGAAATTCTTCTTTGACCTGTTCATAGATTTGTCTAGCCTGTGGGAAAAAACCAATGCCTTCTAAGTAGGCTGCCAAGGACAAAAGCGTTTCACTATCATCTTGCGCCAAGGCGCGCTTGAAATACTTATCTGCCTTATCTAAATCCTGTTGGTCCAAACAAACCAACATTTTTTCACTATTGTTCATTCACAACCTCATTTTCTTCATCTTCATACAAACTACTGTGTGCCTTGTACCACTCAAATGCCGCTTTCACTAAAACCTTAATAGAGGCATATATTGGAATTCCCAGAAGAACTCCCAGGACACCGTACATCTGACCAGCTGTCAATAATACAAATAAGATGGTAATCGGATGAATACTTAGGGAGCTTCCGATAATCAATGGTGTCACAAAACGACCTTCTATAGTCTGCTCAATCATAAAGACTACTAAAACCTTTATCAGCATGATTGGACCAGCAATCAATCCTAAAATAACAGCTGGAATCATGGCCAAGAAAGAACCCAGATACGGAATTAGATTGAGGAAACCAGCCATCACCCCCAAAGTTATTGGATAGCTAAGACCAATGATTGAGAACATCACTGAGAACATCAGGGCAACAATAATCGCAACGGTCACCTGACCACGAACATAGTTTGATAATTGCCCATTCACATCTGATAGTACTGTTCCAATTGGCTCTCTCCACTTGGTTGGTAGATATTGGGTGATGTGTTTATTCAAATACTGACCATCCCGTAACAGATAAAAGAGAATAAAAGGCATAATTAAAATAGCAACAATAATCTGCGAAGCGGTTGAAATCAAATTACTTGCCCAATTCACAGCACTTGAGGAAAACTTCTGAGCATAGGCAACGACCTGATCATTGACCTTATTTAACATATCCAGAGCTGTTGGTCTAAATTGTTCAAAGCGCTGATCCTGTAGGAGCCCAGTTACCTGTCCTTCGATTTTCTGGATATTCGAAGGAAGATTTTGCGCAAAAGATGTCACTTGCTCTTGAATACTCGGAATTGCCACCGCCAGTCCCCAGATAATGAGAAGACTGATTAAAACAAAGAGAATGGAAATACCAACTGTACGAGAAATTTTATGCTTTTCCATCCAGTCAACCATCGGATTTAACAGGTAATACAAAAGACCTGTTAAAATCATCGGTAACAATACAATTTCTAAAAAGCTTCCTATTGGTCTGAATAAAAAACTAATTTTACTAAAAATAAATATGGTCAAAAAAGTCAGCAAGGTTACTAATAAAAATGTCACCGCTTGGCTATTTAAAAACAAGCGGAAAAACCAAGTCAGACTAAATTTTTGATGCTTATCTTCCATCTAATACACTCCTAGTCTTTTTTTCTATTGTAACATGGAGAAAGGATTTTTGTAAAAATCAACTACAGAATTTATACGACTTTCTCAGAAAAACATGGTATAATTTTATCAATCATTTCCAAAAAGGAGAATCCTATGACTATCTATTTCGGTACCTACACAAAACGTGAATCAAAAGGAATTTATAAAGCAAATTTTGACTCTGAGACAGGACAACTTAGCAATCTAGAATTGGTCACTGAAGAACCTAACCCTACCTACCTTGCCTTTGATAAGGCCGGACATCTATACTCCGTTGGCGCTGAAAATGGTCTAGGAGGTATCGCTGCCTTTAATGCTGACTATACTCTACTCAACCATGTTGTATCAGAGGGCGCACCACTTTGCTATGTCGCTGTAGATGAAGCAAGAGATTTAGTTTATGGCTCCAATTTCCACAAAGGGCAACTACTTGTTTATAAACGTTTGTCGGATGGTTCACTAGAATTAGCTGATGTCGCTCAGCACGAAGGATCTGGGCCGCACGAAAACCAAGCTTCCGCCCACGTTCACTTTTCTGATTTGACGCCCGATAAATTTTTAGTAACCTGTGATTTAGGATGTGATCAAGTGGTAACCTATAAGGTATCTGACCAAGGAAAAGTAGAGAAAATCGCAACCTATCAGGCTGCGCCAGGAAGTGGTCCACGTCACATTGTCTTCCATCCTGTCGCAAAAATCGCCTATCTCATCTGTGAACTCAATTCAACTATTGAGGTGCTTATCTATGACGGCTGGGGACAATTTGAACACCTACAAACTGTCTCTACTCTCCCAGAAGACCATACTGGTTTCAACGGTACTGCCGCTATTCGCATCACAAAGGATGGTAAATTTATTTATGGATCCAACCGCGGAAACGACTCTATCGCAGTCTACAAAACGCTTGCTGATGCCAGCTTAGAATTAGTTGAAATCGTCCCAACAAATGGAAAAACTCCTCGCGATTTCACGCTTAGTCCTGATGAAAAGCATTTGATTGTTGTCCATCAAGATTCTGACAATGCAACTGTATTCGAAAGAGATGCCGAAAATGGCTGTTTGACTGAGCTTTCACACGATTTCTATGTTCCTGAAGCAGTTTGCGTTACATTTTTATAAGTCGTTTCAGTTGTGAAATCCGTCCAGTTTTGGTTTAATAGTCCCATAGGAGGTGATTTCAACATGAATCCAGTAGATCTTTTTAACCAAGTAAAAGAATTGATTGCAAACAAAGACTTTGATGGTGCAAAACAATTTATCGAAGAAAACAAGGACCAATTCGGTGAATACTTGGAACAAGCAAAAGGCTTGTTATCAGGTTCTGAAGGTGTTAACGGTCTTTTAGATAAAGTTAAAGGCTTGTTCTAATACATGTAAAAACTAGGCTGAGACTGTTCAGTCTAGTTTTTTGTTTGTTCAAAAATATTTGTTATCTCTTGCAATGAAGGAATTACCCAATCACTCTTCAATTTTTCATTTTCACTGGCATGCTTTCCAAAACCTGTCAGTATCCGTACAGTCCACATTCCCAAAGATTTAGCAGGTAGAATATCATTATCATACCTATCCCCGACATAGACAACTCTATCTGCAGGGATGTTTGCTTTTTGTAAGGCAAGTGTGAAAATCGTTGTATCTGGTTTAGATAGTCCAACCTCTTCAGAGAGGATGATGAGTTGAAAATAAGACTCAATTCCCCACTCTTTAAGCAGTTCTCTAATACTACTAGACTGATTGGCAATAATCCCCAAACGATAGTTTTGTGATAACTTCTCTAGAGCATCTATTGTTTCAGGATACAGGCTCACACCCTCATTTGTCCACAAAGGACGTGGCTCGGTCGGTGCAAAATATTGCCAGGTCGCACGAATAGGGTCCAGCGACTTATGAGCATAGTCCACCATTTTCTTTTTATAAGAATCTGATGAAACCTCTATATCCAGAGACTCTAACTTCTTCACACACTTGTCTATATAATAACCATAAGCAGCCTCTTCATCTAAAAGCGTCGAACCCAAATCAAAAAATATCCACTCTATCATCCCACTCTCCATCTCTTTTCAAAATGAGAATACTTAAGTTGATCTGCCTTTTTAGAATATCATTTTATCAATATCAAGGCAAAGAAAACTACCTAGAGAGTTTTGCTGTCCCTCACTTTGTTAGCCCGAAAATAAATTAGCACACTGTACATAGAAAAACAAGTCTGGAACTTTCCAGACTTGTTCTTATTATAACCCTCGCTATTCTAGCTCGGGGATAAATTAGTACACTGTACTAATTTATTTTTTCAAGTTGTAGAATGAGTTCAAGCCTTTGTAGACTGCAACTTCACCAAGTTGATCTTCGATACGAAGCAATTGGTTGTATTTAGCGATACGGTCTGTACGTGACAATGAACCTGTCTTGATTTGGCCAGCGTTAGTTGCAACTGCGATGTCAGCGATTGTTGAATCTTCAGTTTCACCTGAACGGTGTGATACAACTGCAGTGTAACCAGCTTCTTTCGCCATTTCGATAGCTTCAAATGTTTCAGTAAGAGTACCGATTTGGTTAACTTTGATAAGGATTGAGTTAGCAGCACCTTCTTTGATACCACGTGCAAGGTAGTCAGTGTTTGTTACGAAGAAGTCGTCACCAACCAATTGAACGCGTTTGCCAAGACGCTCAGTAAGAGCTTTCCAGCCATCCCAGTCGTTTTCATCCATACCGTCTTCGATAGTGATGATTGGGTATTTGTTAACCAATTCTTCAAGGTAGTCGATTTGTTCTGCAGATGTACGAACAGCAGCGCCTTCACCTTCGAATTTAGTGTAGTCGTAAACTTTACGCTCTTTGTCGTAGAATTCAGATGACGCACAGTCGAAACCGATCATGATGCCGTTTTCGCCAGCTTCGTAACCAGCAGCTTCGATAGCTTCGATGATTGTTTCAACACCGTCTTCAGTTCCTTCGAACTTAGGAGCGAAACCACCTTCGTCACCAACAGCTGTTACTAAACCACGAGCTTTCAAGATTTTCTTCAAAGCGTGGAATACTTCAGCACCCCAACGAAGACCTTCTTTGAATGAAGGAGCGCCAACTGGCAAGATCATGAATTCTTGGAAAGCGATTGGAGCGTCTGAGTGAGAACCACCGTTGATGATGTTCATCATTGGAGTTGGCAATACTTTAGTGTTGAATCCACCAAGGTAAGTGTAAAGTGGCACTTCAAGGTAGTCAGCAGCAGCACGCGCAACAGCGATAGAAACACCGAGGATTGCGTTTGCACCCAATTTACCTTTGTTAGGAGTACCGTCAAGAGCGATCATAGCGCGGTCGATAGCTTGTTGATCACGAACGTCAAAACCGATGATAGCGTCAGCAATCACGTTGTTCACGTTGTCAACAGCTTTTTGAGTACCAAGACCAAGGTAACGAGATTTGTCACCGTCGCGAAGCTCAACTGCTTCGTGCTCACCAGTAGAAGCTCCTGAAGGAACCATACCACGTCCGAAAGCACCTGATTCAGTATAAACTTCAACTTCAAGTGTAGGGTTACCGCGTGAGTCAAGGACTTCGCGAGCGTAAACATCAGTAATAATTGACATTATATTACTCTCCTTTGAGTTTAAAATTGTTACATAGCTATCATACCCTAAAAGAAGGGATTTTTCAAGAAAAAACAGGTTATTTTACTGAAAGAAATAATGTAAACGCCTTCCTTTTCAAAGTTAACTGAGTATGTTATACTGAAACCATGAACGATTTAAATACTACCATACTACAGAAAGCCTCTGGCGAAACACGATTGAATCCAGATGAACAACGTCTATACATGGGAACCTATCGCGAACGGGTTGTCCTGCTCGTTTCCTTTGACGATTTGAGTAGTGAAGTCGTCGGAAATAAGTTCGATACAATTTGCCAAAAACTAGCAAATAGCTACTCTCCTCTATTCCTCAAACTCTCGCCAGCCCTGTCTGACAAGCAACAAATTTCACTACTAAAAATTGCTCAGAACTTCGGCATTACTACCGCTATCATCGATGAAAAAATAGGACAGTCTCCCTACGCACTTGTCTTTCACACAAATCACGCTGTGGATAATGAAGAAGTTAGCTTAGACTCCATATTTCCAAATCTTATCTCAAAACCAGAAGAAAAAAAGGAAGATGCAAAACCTTCCTTCTGGAAAAAATTATTTGGTTAGACTTATTTATAAATAAAGCAGTATAAATATTAAAGTAAAAATAATACAGGTTAGACAAAGGATTCCTAGCAATCTGCCTCTTTCATTTTTTTCATTGAAAAAGAACATTGCTCCATTTGCCTTTATTACATTCGTTTCCATTCCTCTTTCTTTTTCGGAAAGTCTCAAAACGGATACTAGCTTTGCAAGACAAATAAAAATAAATAAGATAATAGCCACATATTTCACTAATGCCATCTTTGTTGGCCTCCTAACTGAAGAATTCTTGCCACCTGCTCTGCCGTGCGGACCAGGTTTTTTTCTGCTTTTTGAAGCGTGTCCTCCAAACTTTCAACGCTTGCAATTATCGGAAAAGCGGCGCAGATATTTTCAAAAGGAAACTCGGGAAGATCGTCTTTGAGGCTACCACAAATTGCAATGATAGGAATCCCAGTCGGTGTACGTCTAGCTACTCCTATCGGAGTCTTCCCTGATAAGCTCTGGGCATCCATCCGCCCTTCTCCGACCACAACCAGATCCGCTTTAGCAACGCGATGATCAAAATCCAACTGGTCCAAGACAAAGTCGATGCCTTTTTGAATGCGAGCACCAGCAAATTGGACTAAACCTGCTGCCATACCTCCTCCAGCACCCGCTCCTGCTAAATCGAGTAGCATTGGATTAACCAATTTATAAAAGGACTCCATTTTCTTGTCTACTAGTTCAAATTCAGCAGAGGCAAGACCTTTCTGACCTGCAAAAACAAATGTGGCTCCCGCTGGTCCGCAAAGTGGATTCTCCACATCCGTTACCAAATCAATCCTGACCTGAGATAAATCTACCAACATATCCTCTGTGGAAAAGCTGACAATCTCCCCGATATGAGCTCCAATTGCCTCTACTTCTTTTCCCTCTCGATTATAAAATTTCACTCCTAAGCCTGCCGCCATTCCGATACCACCATCATGGCTGGCAGAGCCACCTACTCCTATAAATATGCGTTTAACACCATTTTGAACGAGCTCTACAATCAGCTCCCCAACCCCTTGTGTCTTAATAAAGAGAGGACTCCTTTTTCCATGCGGGATACTTGCCAGCCCTACAATCTCAGCCATTTCAAAAACCGCATGATCATCTTTAACCGCATAGGAAACCTTAATTTTATCTCCAAATGGACCTGTCACCCAAGTCTGGGTTACATCCAAGGATAAGGCCTGCATTAGACTCTCAACTGTCCCTTCGCCACCATCTCCTAGGGGAATTAAGTCATACCCTGCTTGTGGATAAACTTTAGAAAATCCTTTTTTAATCGCTTCAGCAACCTTTATAGCTGAAAGAGACTCTTTAAATGAATCTGGAGCAATCAGAATATGCATGATACTAACCTCCTTTATATTATTAGTATATCACGCTAGTATTCAGCTTTCAATAAATCTTTTCCGTTTTTCATCGTCTGTGTTATACTGAAAGAAAGGAGATAAGTATGTATCAAACTATATTATTTGACTTAGATGGAACTCTTACTGATTCTGGACAAGGAATCTTAAACTCCGTCGCCTACGCACTAGAAAAAATGGGAATTGAAGAACCAGATACAGCCAATTTAAACCGATTCATCGGCCCGCCACTCTATGAATCTTTTTCACGATTCTACCAACTCAGCCCTGAAGATACACAAAGTGCAGTTGACGCTTTCCGTGTCTATTTTAAAGAAAAAGGAATGTTCGAAAATCAACTCTATCCTGGAATCATCCCTCTGCTTGAAGAATTGAGAACAGCTGGAAAAACACTAGTAATTGCTACCTCAAAGCCAGAAATATTTGCCAAACAGATCCTAGAACATTTTGGTATTGCTCACTACTTTGATGTCATTGCCGGTGCTAGTCTGGATAGTAGTCGCATCAGTAAGGCGGACGTCATCAGCTATGCTATAAATCAATTAGAAGCATATCCAAACCATGCTGTGATGATTGGAGATAGAGAACATGATATTGAAGGAGCACGCAAACACCAACTTCCTGCCATCGGTGTTCTTTACGGCTATGGGAACAAACAGGAATTTGAAAAGGCTGGGGCCACCATGATAGTCGAAACCGTCCAAGATTTGAAAAGGATTTTACTGACAACAGAATAGAAGAAAAGTCAGCACTCAGCTGACTTCTCATTATTTACTATCTAATACTTAACAAAAATCAAAAATAGCGTTATAATGGTATTATGACAAAAGAACTTACCCAAACACAAGTCGAAGAATTAAAGCAAGCACTTAAAGATAAAAATAATGCTCCGCATCATAGAAAAATAC
>NZ_JAOTGI010000031.1:0-19141 GCF_044427255.1 Streptococcus sp. 2021WUSS126
CGCACCTCACTCTATTATACCACAGTACGAGAAAGTACGCAAGAAATATATACAAAAATTTGACAAAAAAATAGCGCTATATCAACGATTAGAGCACTTTTGTGTCATTCAAACTGTCAAACTCCCGTTTAGTATAAGCACGAAAAAGTCTGGAGATTCTAGGCTTTTTTCTAATAAAAACCGAATTTTTACCCTAAAATTTAATGTTTTTTCAAAAAATAGGTCTGCAGACCGAGGGAATTTATGATATAATAGTCTATAATGTGCTTAATAAAATGTAGCAAAGGAGTGACTACATGATTAAAATTTATACTGTATCTAGTTGTACTTCTTGTAAGAAAGCGAAAAATTGGTTAAATGCTCACCAATTATCTTATAATGAGCATAATCTTGCGAAGGAAGCCATTACTAAGGAAGAAATCCTAAACATCTTAACAAAAACAGAGAATGGTATTGCAAGTATCGTATCGTCAAAAAACCGTTATGCAAAGAGTCTGGACTTTGATATTGAAGAGTTGAGTGTGAATGAGGTTATTGATTTAATTACCTCTAACCCACGTATTTTGAAGAGTCCAATCTTGATTGACGAGAAACGACTTCAAGTGGGCTATAAAGAAGATGATATACGCGCTTTCTTGCCACGTGCAGTGCGCAATGTTGAAAATGCTCAAGCTCGTATGAGAGCAGCTCTATAAGATGTACAAAAGGACTCTTTTGGGGTTCTTTTTGCGCATTTTTTGAGAATAATTAAAATTTGTGATATAATGTAAAAAATAGGGAAAGAAGGTGTAAGTATGGGATTTACCGAAGAAACCGTTCGTTTTCGCCTAGATGATACAGATAAACAAGAAATCAGCAAGACATTGACTAGTGTTTATCGTTCGCTGGAGGAAAAGGGTTATAATCCGATTAACCAAATCATTGGCTATGTATTAAGTGGGGACCCTGCTTATATTCCTCGCTATAATGATGCCCGCAATCAGATTCGTAAGCATGAACGAGATGAAATCATTGAAGAATTGGTGCGCTACTATTTGAAAGGGAATGGGATTGACCTCTAATGAGAATAATGGGATTAGACGTCGGTTCCAAGACAGTTGGTGTAGCCATTTCAGATCCGTTAGGTTTCACGGCCCAAGGGTTGGAAATCATCCCAATCGATGAAGAAAAGGGCGAATTCGGTCTGGAGCGTTTGACCGAACTTGTAGAACAGTACAAGGTTGATAAATTTGTTGTAGGCTTGCCGAAGAATATGAATAATACTAGTGGTCCACGTGTGGAAGCTAGTCAAGCTTACGGTGATTTATTGACTGAGCGTTATAAACTTCCAGTTGATTATCAGGATGAACGTTTAACAACTGTTGCAGCAGAACGGATGCTGATTGAGCAAGCGGATATCAGCCGAGGAAAACGCAAGAAAGTTATTGATAAATTAGCAGCTCAGCTGATTTTACAAAATTATTTAGATAGAACATTTTAAAGGAGATTCTAATGGCACATCATCATGACCATGAACACGACCACAATCACGACGAACGTGAATTGATTACTTTGGTAGACGACCAAGGTAACGAAACACTTTTTGAAATCTTATTGACGATTGACGGTCAAGAAGAGTTTGGTAAGAACTATGTTCTCTTGATTCCTGCAAGTGCAGAAGAAGATGAGAACGGAGAAGTTGAAATCCAAGCCTACTCATACATTGAGAATGAGAATGGCACAGAAGGCGATTTGCAACCTATCCCAGAAGACGCAACAGCAGAGTGGGATATGATTGAAGAAGTCTTTAACAGCTTTATGGAAGAGGAATAAAAAGGTCCAGCGGACCTTTTTATCGTGAGCCTGAAAACAAGAAAGCGAATTAAGGTCCAGTGGACCTTTTTATCATGAGCCTGAAAATCAAAAGGGAGGCCAGATGAAAGATAGTTTTACAGAAAGAAGTAAGAGGCTGAGTGAGGAATTAGAGAGGCATCTACTGGCTGATAAAAATATTTTGGTCATATTAGACATAATGGATAGACTGAATTTATCAGATTGCTGGCTCTGTGCGGGAACTATCCGTAATTTCATTTGGAATCAATACAGTTTTGATGAAGAAACAGATGTCGATCTCGTGTTTTTTGATGAAAATATTTCTTATGAAGAGACAATGGGAATAGAAAGCGATTTATATCAAAATTATCCAGCCTATCGATGGGAATTAAAAAATCAAGTGTATATGCATATCCATAGTCCGAATACTAAACCGTATCAATCATCAAGGGATGCGATTGAAAAATTTCCAGAAAGATGCACAGCGATAGGTATTTGTCGAACAGAAAGAAATAAATTAGAAATATTTGCTCCTTTTGGATTGGATGACATTTATGCCTACCAAGTACGACCAACACCACATTTCTTAGCGGATCCTAATCGTATGGAATTGTATCGACAAAGAATTCTTAAAAAACAGTGGAAAAAGAAATGGCCATCGCTAACAGTAAAAGATACCTAACTCCCACCAAGTAAGTAAGCAAAAAACAGTATTTTTTTATAAACTAAAACAATTAACTAAGGGAGACTATGTTATGGAATTTGAAACGGTTTGTTTGAAGTTTGAAACTTAGGTAGGCTACATTGCTACTTCCAAAGTTAAATTTAGAAACCATATCAAGGCTATAATTCGTAAATAGGAAAGTCAAAAACGTAAATTTGATCGTCTCCTCCATGAAGATATTTATGGTCTGATTCAAACACCGAGCTTGGGTAATGATGAGTTGCTGATGTTAAGGGGGCTCCTGAGAGATTATCGAAAAAATTTAATCAATGACCGATTTGAAAATATGGAAAATTGATAAGCGGATAGAGTTTTGCTGACTGTCAAAAAATAATTCGAGAGTTACAAGGATATTAGAAAAAAATTCGTTGATGGTTAACTCAAATAAAAAAA
The DNA here is from genome assembly GCF_044427255.1 of Streptococcus sp. 2021WUSS126. Taxonomy (NCBI): domain Bacteria; kingdom Bacillati; phylum Bacillota; class Bacilli; order Lactobacillales; family Streptococcaceae; genus Streptococcus; species Streptococcus sp. 2021WUSS126. The sequence goes on from NZ_JAOTGI010000031.1 coordinate 2,930, forward strand.
ATAAGTAATGAAGAATCCTGAAATAAAAGTTTTGGGATTTTTTGAATTTTTGAGTAAAAACTCTTGCAATGGCAAGTAGAATCTGGTAGAATGTTCTAGTGCCGTAAAAATTACGGCTGTAGCTTTGATGCAAGAGGTTGCGACACGCTCGGTTGCATTGCCACGCGACTCGTGTTGGTTTTCTTGTGGAGCTAGCCTATTATGTTAAATAGACGAAAAGGAGAAAAAGATGGCAAACAAAAAAATCCGCATCCGCTTGAAAGCGTACGAACACCGTACACTTGATACAGCAGCTGCAAAAATCGTTGAAACTGCAACACGTACAGGTGCTCAAGTAGCAGGTCCAGTTCCACTTCCAACAGAACGTAGCCTCTACACAATCATCCGTGCGACTCACAAGTATAAAGACTCTCGTGAGCAGTTCGAAATGCGTACACACAAACGTTTGATCGACATCATCAACCCAACTCAAAAAACAGTTGACGCTTTGATGAAATTGGATCTTCCAAGTGGTGTAAACGTAGAAATCAAACTTTAATTGATTTTGAGCATAAAAAACGCTCGTTAAAAACTTTTTAACTATAAAATAAGAAAAGGAATATTTTTCTCATGACAAAAGGAATCTTAGGGAAAAAAGTGGGAATGACTCAAATCTTCACTGAATCTGGTGAATTTATCCCTGTTACTGTCATCGAAGCAACTCCAAACGTTGTTCTTCAAGTGAAAACAGTTGAAACTGATGGTTATGCAGCAGTTCAAGTTGGTTTTGATGACAAACGTGAAGTATTGAGCAACAAACCTGCCAAAGGCCATGTAGCTAAAGCTAACACAGCTCCTAAGCGCTTCATTCGTGAATTCAAAAACATTGAAGGCTTGGAAGTTGGACAAGAAATTACAGTTGAAACTTTCGCAGCTGGTGATGTTGTTGATGTAACTGGTACATCTAAAGGTAAAGGTTTCCAAGGTGTTATTAAACGCCATGGTCAATCACGTGGTCCTATGGCTCACGGTTCTCGTTACCACCGTCGTCCAGGTTCTATGGGTCCTGTTGCACCTAACCGTGTATTCAAAGGTAAAAACCTTGCAGGTCGCATGGGCGGCAACCGTGTAACAATTCAAAACCTTGAAGTTGTACAAGTTGTTCCAGAAAAGAACGTTATCCTTATCAAAGGTAACGTACCAGGTGCTAAGAAATCTCTTATCACTATCAAGTCAGCAGTTAAAGCTGGTAAATAATAAGGAAAGGGGAAATCAGTCGAAATGGCAAACGTAACATTATTTGACCAAACTGGTAAACAAGCTGGTGAAGTAGTTCTTAACGATGCGATCTTTGGTATCGAGCCAAACCAAGCAGTTGTATTTGATGTGATCATCAGCCAACGTGCTAGCCTTCGTCAAGGTACTCACGCAGTTAAAAACCGTTCAGCAGTCTCAGGTGGCGGACGCAAACCATGGCGTCAAAAAGGAACTGGACGTGCTCGTCAAGGTTCTATCCGTTCACCACAATGGCGTGGCGGTGGCGTAGTCTTCGGACCAACTCCACGTTCATACGCGTACAAACTTCCACAAAAAGTTCGTCGCTTGGCACTTAAATCTGTTTACTCAGAAAAAGTTGCTGAAAACAAATTTGTAGCTGTTAACTCACTCGAATTCACAGCTCCAAAAACTGCTGAATTTGCAAAAGTACTTGCAGCATTGAGCATTGATTCTAAAGTCCTTGTTATTCTTGAAGAAGGCAACGAATTCGCAGCTCTTTCTGCTCGTAACATCCCAGGAGTTAAAGTTGCAACTGCAACAACTGCAAGCGTACTTGACATCGCAAATGCAGACAAACTTCTTGTAACTCAAGCAGCTATCTCTAAAATTGAGGAGGTTCTTGCATAATGAATTTGTATGATGTTATCAAAAAACCTGTCATCACAGAAAGCTCAATGGGCCAACTCGAAGCAGGCAAGTATGTATTTGAAGTTGACACTCGTGCACACAAACTCTTGATCAAGCAAGCTGTTGAAGCTGCATTCGAGGGTGTTAAAGTTGCAAATGTTAACACAATCAACGTGAAACCTAAAACAAAACGCGTAGGTCGTTATGTAGGTCGCACAAACAAAGTGAAAAAAGCAATCATCACATTGGCTGCTGATTCAAAAGCGATCGAATTGTTCGCTACAGCTGACGCTGAATAATCAAAGGAGGAATTAACGTGGGTATTAAAGTTTATAAACCAACGACAAATGGCCGTCGTAACATGACTTCTTTGGACTTCGCTGAAATCACAACAAGCACTCCAGAAAAAAGCTTGCTTGTTGCTTTGAAGAGCAAAGCTGGTCGTAACAACAACGGTCGCATCACCGTTCGTCACCAAGGTGGCGGTCACAAACGTTTCTACCGTTTGGTAGACTTCAAACGTAACAAAGATGGCGTTGAAGCAATCGTTAAAACTATCGAGTACGATCCAAACCGTTCAGCAAACATCGCTCTTGTACACTACACAGACGGTGTTAAAGCTTACATCATTGCTCCTAAAGGTCTTGAAGTTGGTCAACGCATCGTTTCAGGTCCAGAAGCAGATATCAAAGTTGGTAACGCACTTCCACTTGCAAACATCCCAGTCGGTACTGTTGTTCACAACATCGAGTTGAAACCAGGTCGCGGTGGTGAGTTGGTTCGTGCTGCTGGTGCATCTGCACAGGTTCTTGGTCAAGAAGGTAAATACGTTCTTGTTCGCCTTCAATCAGGTGAAGTTCGTATGATCCTTGGCACTTGCCGTGCTACTGTTGGTACTGTAGGTAACGAACAACATGGCCTTGTTAACCTTGGTAAAGCAGGTCGTAGCCGTTGGAAAGGTATCCGTCCAACAGTTCGCGGTTCTGTAATGAACCCTAACGATCACCCACACGGTGGTGGTGAAGGTAAAGCGCCAGTTGGTCGTAAAGCACCATCTACACCATGGGGTAAACCAGCTCTTGGTTTGAAAACTCGTAACAAGAAAGCTAAATCTGACAAACTTATCGTTCGTCGTCGCAACCAAAAATAATCTATTCTTAGTTGCTTAGCATTCTATATCATCCGCCAACTCGGTAGTCCGCTATTTTGCGGACAAGCCGCTGTGGTACATATTTTAAAGGAGAAAACACTAAAATGGGACGTAGTCTTAAAAAAGGACCTTTCGTCGATGAGCATTTGATGAAAAAAGTTGAAGCTCAAGCAAACGACGAAAAGAAAAAAGTAATTAAAACTTGGTCACGTCGTTCAACGATCTTCCCAAGTTTCATCGGTTATACAATCGCAGTTTACGATGGACGTAAACACGTACCTGTATACATTCAAGAAGACATGGTAGGTCACAAACTTGGTGAATTTGCACCAACTCGTACTTACAAAGGTCATGCTGCTGACGACAAGAAAACTCGTCGTAAATAATTTAGGAGGAAAACACAATGGCAGAAATTACTTCAGCTAAAGCAACTGCTCGCACAGTACGTGTTTCACCTCGTAAATCACGTCTTGTCTTGGATAACATCCGTGGCAAAAGCGTAGCAGACGCAATCGCAATCTTGAAATTCACACCAAACAAAGCTGCAGGCATTATCGAGGGAGTTTTGAACTCAGCAATCGCTAACGCTGAAAACAACTTTGGTTTGGAAAAGGCTAACTTGGTAGTCAGCGAAGCATTCGCAAACGAAGGACCAACGTTGAAACGTTTCCGTCCACGTGCGAAAGGTTCTGCTTCACCAATCAACAAACGCACAGCTCACATCACTGTAGTTGTGGCAGAGAAATAAGGAGGTAAAAACGTGGGTCAAAAAGTACATCCAATTGGTATGCGTGTTGGCATCATCCGTGATTGGGATGCTAAATGGTATGCTGAAAAAGAATACGCGGATTACCTTCATGAAGATCTTGCAATCCGCAACTTTATCAAAAAAGAATTGGCTGATGCGTCAACATCAACAATCGAAATCGAACGTGCTGTAAATAAAGTAATCGTTTCTATCCACACTGCTAAGCCAGGTATGGTTATCGGTAAAGCTGGTAGTAACGTTGATGCACTTCGTGCTCAATTGAACAAATTGACTGGTAAGCAAGTACACATCAACATCATCGAAATCAAACAACCTGATTTGGATGCACACCTTGTTGGTGAGTCAATCGCTCGTCAATTGGAGCAACGTGTGGCATTCCGCCGTGCCCAAAAACAAGCTATCCAACGTGCAATGCGCGCTGGTGCAAAAGGTATCAAAACACAAGTTTCTGGTCGTTTGAACGGTGCTGATATTGCCCGTGCAGAAGGCTACTCAGAAGGAACTGTTCCTCTTCATACACTTCGTGCGGATATCGACTACGCTTGGGAAGAAGCTTTGACAACTTACGGTAAACTTGGTGTTAAAGTATGGATCTACCGTGGTGAAGTTCTTCCAGCTCGTAAAAACACTAAAGGAGGTAAATAACAAATGTTAGTACCTAAACGTGTAAAACACCGTCGTGAATTCCGTGGAAAAATGCGCGGTGAAGCTAAAGGTGGAAAACAAGTAGACTTTGGTCAATACGGTCTTCAAGCAACTACTAGCTCATGGATTACAAACCGCCAAATCGAAGCTGCCCGTATCGCTATGACGCGTTACATGAAACGTGGTGGTAAAGTTTGGATCAAGATCTTCCCACACAAATCATACACTGCTAAAGCTATCGGTGTACGTATGGGTTCTGGTAAAGGTGCTCCTGAAGGTTGGGTAGCTCCAGTTAAACGCGGTAAGGTTATGTTTGAAGTAGCTGGCGTTTCTGAAGAAATCGCTCGCGAAGCATTCCGCCTTGCTGGTCACAAATTGCCAGTTAAAGTTAAATTCGTAAAACGTGAAGCAGAATAAGGAGAAGACATGAAACTTCAAGAAATTAAAGATTTTGTAAAAGAACTTCGTGGCCTTTCTCAAGAAGAACTTGCTAAGAAAGAAAACGAATTGAAGAAAGAACTCTTCGAACTTCGTTTCCAAGCTGCTGCTGGTCAACTTGAGCAAACTGCTCGTTTGAACGAAGTGAAGAAACAAATTGCGCGTATCAAAACTGTGCAATCTGAAACTAAATAATAGATTGGGAAAGGAGAATTTCAATGGAACGCAATAATCGTAAAGTTCTTGTTGGACGCGTAGTATCTGACAAAATGGACAAAACAATCACAGTTGTAGTTGAAACTAAACGTAACCACCCAGTCTATGGTAAACGTATTAACTACTCTAAAAAGTACAAAGCTCATGATGAAAACAATGTTGCTAAAGAAGGCGATATCGTTCGTATCATGGAAACTCGCCCACTTTCAGCTACAAAACGTTTCCGTCTTGTAGAAGTTGTGGAAGAGGCAGTTATCATTTAATCAACCTGAAAGGAGAAAATTGACATGATTCAAACAGAAACTCGTTTGAAAGTTGCTGACAACAGTGGCGCACGTGAAATCTTGACAATCAAAGTTCTTGGTGGTTCAGGACGTAAATTCGCGAACATCGGCGACATCATCGTTGCTTCAGTAAAACAAGCTACTCCTGGTGGTGCGGTTAAAAAAGGTGACGTTGTTAAAGCCGTTATCGTTCGTACTAAGACAGGTGCTCGTCGTGCTGATGGTTCATACATCAAATTCGATGAGAATGCTGCAGTTATCATCCGTGAAGATAAAAACCCTCGCGGAACTCGTATCTTTGGCCCAGTGGCACGCGAATTGCGTGATGGCGGTTTCATGAAAATCGTTTCATTGGCACCAGAAGTACTTTAATCAGATAGTTTTAGGGAATTTGTTACAGACTAGGCAGTTTGTTGTAGATAGTACTTGGGTACATCAAAACAAACTAACGAAGTCTGTGATGGATTTAGTAAACTAGAAAACAAACTAAGTCCCCTGGTTAAATTACTAACCAGGGTGCCCATTAGGGCGTAAGAAATCATAGGAGAAATCAAATGTTTGTAAAAAAAGGCGATAAAGTTCGCGTAATCGCTGGTAAAGACAAAGGCGTTGAAGCAGTTGTCGTAACAGCACTTCCAAAAGTAAACAAAGTTATTGTTGAAGGTGTTAACATCGTTAAGAAACACCAAAAACCAAACAGCGAAAACCCTCAAGGCGCTATCGTTGAAAAAGAAGCTCCAATCCATGTGTCAAACGTTCAAGTTCTTGACAAAAATGGTGTTGCAGGACGCGTTGGTTACAAGTTTGTAGACGGCAAAAAAGTTCGCTACAACAAAAAATCAGGCGAAGTGCTTGATTAATCACGAAGGAAAGGAGAAGTATAATGGCAAATCGTTTAAAAGAAAAATATCTTAATGAAGTAGTTCCTGCTTTGACTGAACAATTTAACTATTCTTCAGTTATGGCTGTGCCAAAAGTTGATAAGATCGTTTTGAACATGGGTGTTGGTGACGCTGTTTCTAACGCTAAAAACCTTGAGAAAGCTGCTCAAGAATTGGCTTTGATCTCAGGTCAAAAACCACTTATCACTAAAGCTAAGAAATCAATCGCCGGCTTCCGTCTTCGTGAGGGTGTTGCGATCGGTGCGAAAGTAACGCTTCGTGGCGAACGTATGTATGAATTCTTGGACAAATTGGTTACAGTTTCACTTCCACGTGTACGTGACTTCCACGGTGTACCAACTAAGTCATTTGACGGACGTGGTAACTACACACTTGGTGTGAAAGAGCAATTGATCTTCCCAGAAATCAACTTCGACGATGTTGATAAAACTCGCGGTATGGATATCGTTATCGTTACAACTGCTAACACTGACGAAGAATCACGTGCATTGCTTACTGGCCTTGGTATGCCGTTTGCAAAATAAGAGGGAGAGAATAAATGGCTAAAAAATCAATGATCGCTAAGAACAAACGCCCAGCTAAGTTCTCTACACAAGCTTACACACGCTGTGAAAAATGTGGACGTCCACACTCAGTTTACCGCAAATTCAAATTGTGCCGTGTATGCTTCCGCGACTTGGCTTACCTTGGACAAATTCCTGGCGTAACAAAAGCTTCTTGGTAAGAATAACTTACTATTCCCTTGCAATTTGTCGTCAGCACTTCTGGCCATACCTCAGTATTGCCTGCGAAGTGCTTCCTAGACTTGCTTAGGACTAGCAACTTATTCTATATATACACTTATCACTTGTCCGTAAGGACATCATTAACTAGCAAGTGATCCAATCAAACTGCTAGTAAGAGGAGAAACAACAAATGGTTATGACTGACCCAATTGCAGATTTTTTGACACGTATTCGTAACGCTAACCAAGCAAAACACGAAGTGCTTGAAGTTCCTGCATCAAACATCAAAAAAGGTATTGCTACAATCCTTAAAAACGAAGGTTTTGTGAAAAACGTTGAATTCATCGAAGATGACAAACAAGGCATCATCCGTGTATTCTTGAAATACGGACCAAACGGTGAAAAAGTTATCACTAACTTGAAACGCGTTTCAAAACCAGGTCTTCGTGTTTACTCAAAACGTGAAGATATTCCAAAAGTTCTTAACGGACTTGGTATCGCAATCATCTCAACATCAGAAGGTCTTTTGACTGACAAACAAGCTCGTCAAAAGAACGTTGGTGGTGAGGTTATCGCATACGTTTGGTAATCTTTTAGCTTCCAATTTCGTCATGTGCCTGTGTTAGAGCGTCTTGGCATACTCGAGTATAGCCTGCGTCGCTCTGCCTTGTCACATTTAGAAATTGAAACCTAAAAGCATGATTGCTTCACAAAAGCTATCATGAGACCTGCTCGTTCGAACACAGGCTGAAGCGTGTGTTTAAATGAGCCCCCGTGAAAACTAGTCGCTAGACGGCTTGATAATTTAACAGGAGAATTAAAAAATATGTCACGTATTGGTAATAAAGTAATTACATTGCCTGCTGGTGTTGAGCTTGCTCAAAACAACGGCGTGGTAACTGTAAAAGGACCTAAAGGGGAATTGACTCGTGAATTCCCAACTGCTATTGAAATCCGTGTGGAAGGTGCAGAAGTAACTCTTCACCGTCCAAACGATTCAAAAGAAATGAAGACTATTCACGGTACTAGCCGTGCTAACCTCAACAACATGGTTGTTGGTGTTTCTGAAGGCTTCAAAAAAGAACTTGAAATGCGTGGTGTCGGTTACCGTGCTCAATTGGCTGGTAACAAATTGACACTTGCTGTTGGTAAATCACATCCAGATGAAGTGGTTGCACCAGAAGGTATTACATTTGAAGTTCCAACACCAACACAAATCGTCGTGTCTGGTATCAACAAAGAAGTTGTTGGTCAAACAGCAGCTTACATCCGTAGCCTTCGCGCTCCTGAGCCATACAAAGGTAAAGGTATCCGCTACGTTGGTGAATTCGTTCGCCGTAAAGAAGGTAAAACAGGTAAATAATAGCTTGCTGAGGTGGCTTAGCCACCTGGCTGACTATTTCTCAAATTGTTTCGTAAGAAACAGAATCATACATTAAGAGGTGAATATTGTGATTTCAAAACCAGATAAAAACAAAATCCGCCAAAAACGCCACCGTCGCGTTCGCGGTAAAATCTCTGGAACTGCTGCTCGCCCACGTTTGAACATTTTCCGTTCTAATACAGGCATCTACGCTCAAGTGATTGATGACGTAGCGGGTGTAACGCTCGCAAGCGCTTCTACTCTTGATAAAGAAGTTTCAAAAGGTACTAAGACAGAACAAGCTGTTGTTGTAGGTAAACTCGTTGCTGAACGCGCGGTAGCTAAAGGTATTTCTGAAGTGGTCTTTGACCGCGGTGGATATCTCTATCACGGACGTGTGAAAGCTTTGGCTGAATCAGCTCGTGAAAACGGATTGAAATTCTAATAGGGAGGACACTAAGAAATGGCATTCAAAGATAACGCAGTTGAAATTGAAGAACGCGTAGTAGCCATCAACCGTGTTACAAAAGTTGTTAAAGGTGGACGTCGTCTTCGTTTTGCAGCTCTTGTGGTTGTTGGTGACCGTAACGGTCGCGTAGGTTTCGGTACTGGTAAAGCTCAAGAAGTACCAGAAGCTATCCGTAAAGCAGTTGAATCTGCTAAGAAAAACATGATTGAAGTACCAATGGTTGGTACAACAATCCCTCACGAAGTTCGCTCAGAATTTGGCGGCGCTCGTGTATTGTTGAAACCTGCTTCAGAAGGTTCTGGGGTTGCTGCCGGTGGTGCAACTCGTGCCGTAATCGAATTGGCAGGTATCGCAGATGTGACTTCTAAGTCACTTGGTTCAAACACACCAATCAACATCGTTCGCGCAACAGTTGAAGGTTTGAAACAATTGAAACGTGCTGAAGAAGTGGCTGCACTTCGTGGCATCTCAGTTTCTGATTTAGCATAAGAAAGGAGATACTCATGGCTCAAATTAAAATCACTTTGACTAAGTCTCCAATCGGTCGCAAACCAGAACAACGTAAAACAGTTGTTGCACTTGGACTTGGTAAATTGAACTCTTCAGTTGTTAAAGAAGATAACCCAGCTATTCTAGGAATGGTGAACGCTATCTCTCACTTGGTAACTGTAGAAGAAGTTAAATAATCTAACAAATAGACTAAGTCGCATAGAGAAATCTTTGCGACTTCTAGTCCATTTTACATATTTACATACAGCGAGTTTGTGGAGGAAGACTCTTGTACTTCACAGGCGCTAGCATATAAAAGAGGAGAAATAATAATGAAACTTCATGAATTACAACCTGCTACAGGTTCTCGTAAAGTCCGCAACCGTGTAGGTCGTGGTACATCATCAGGTAACGGTAAAACATCTGGCCGTGGTCAAAAAGGTCAAAAAGCTCGTAGCGGTGGCGGTGTTCGCCCAGGTTTTGAAGGTGGACAAACTCCATTGTTCCGTCGTCTTCCAAAACGTGGATTTACAAATATCAACGCTAAAGAGTACGCAATCGTTAACCTTGATCAATTGAACGCTTTTGAAGATGGTGCAGAAGTAACACCAGTTGTGCTTATCGAAGCTGGAATCGTTAAAGCTGAAAAATCAGGAATTAAAATTCTTGGCAACGGTGAATTGACGAAGAAATTGACAGTTAAAGCTGCTAAATTCTCTAAATCAGCTGAAGAAGCAATCACTTCTAAAGGTGGCTCAGTAGAAGTCATCTAAGAGGTGGCAGCCTATGTTTTTTAAACTTTTAAAAGATGCCTTAAAGGTAAAATTGGTACGTAGTAAAATTCTATTTACTATCTTTATCCTTTTTGTCTTCCGCGTAGGAACCCACATTACAGTACCAGGAGTAAACGCAAAGAGTCTTGAGGCCTTGTCAAACCTTCCGTTCTTGAACATGTTGAGCTTGGTTTCAGGAAATGCTATGCGTAATTTCTCAGTTTTCGCACTAGGGGTTAGTCCTTATATTACAGCTTCCATCATTGTTCAACTTTTGCAAATGGATATTTTACCTAAATTTGTTGAATGGGGTAAGCAAGGTGAAGTTGGTCGTCGTAAACTAAATCAAGCAACACGCTACATTTCTTTGGTACTGGCATTTGTTCAATCGATTGGTATTACAGCAGGCTTTAATGCTTTGTCCGGCGCAAAATTGACCAATATGCCATTAAATTGGCAAACATATTTGTTGATTGGATCAATTTTGACAACAGGTTCGATTATTGTAACCTGGCTGGGGGAACAAATTTCTGAAAAGGGCTATGGTAATGGTACATCAATGATTATCTTCGCGGGTATCATTTCATCACTACCAGGGACTTTTCACGAGATTTACATTGATCGCTTTGTTAATATTGAATCAAGTCGTTTGGGGGAGTCAGCAATCTTTGTTGCTGCACTCGTCGTATTAATATTCTTTGTTGTGTATTTTACAACTTTTGTACAACAAGCAGAATATAAATTACCAATTCAATATACAAAACGTGCACAAGGAGCACCTTCTAGCTCATATTTACCGCTGAAATTGAATCCAGCAGGAGTTATTCCCGTAATCTTTGCAGGCTCAATCACTGCAGTTCCAACTTCTTTGATTCAATATTTCGCAAGTCAAAATAAGAGTGCCGGGTGGTTATTGACGGTTCAGGAATACTTTGATTATTCAACTGCTAAAGGTATGATTGTATATGCAGGTTTAATTATTGCCTTTACATTCTTCTACACCTTTGTTCAAGTAAATCCTGAGAAGACTGCAGAAAGCCTTCAGAAAAGTGCAGCCTATATCCATGGAGTTCGTCCTGGTAATGGCACTGAACAGTTTTTGTCAAAATTATTGACAAGATTGGCAGTAATCGGAGCACTCTTCTTGAGTTTTGTAGCTTTGTTGCCCATCCTTGCGCAAAATCTCTTAGGGCTTTCTTCAAGCATTGCGTTCCTTGGTACAAGTTTGATTATCGTAATCTCTACAAGTATCGAAGGCATCAAGCAATTAGAAGGCTACCTTCTTAAGAGAAAATATGTAGGTTTCTTAGAAATTACAGAATAGAATATAGGTTGACCTAGTCAACCTTCTATTTTGTTTTTAGATAAGTTTGTCAATAATGGCAAATTTATGTGAAAACAAAATAAGGAGTTTGTCATGAATCTTTTAATTATGGGTTTACCAGGTGCTGGTAAAGGGACACAAGCGGCCAAGATTGTTGAGAAATTCAATGTTGCTCATATTTCAACAGGAGATATGTTCCGTGCAGCAATGGCCAATCAGACTGAAATGGGTATTCTTGCCAAGTCGTACATTGATAAGGGGGACCTCGTTCCCGATGAAGTTACTAATGGCATTGTCAAAGAACGTTTGGTTCAGGATGACATCAAGGAAAAAGGCTTTTTGCTAGATGGCTATCCTCGTACGATTGAACAAGCCCATGCCTTGGATGAAAATTTGGCTGACTTAGGAATTGAGTTGCAAGGTGTTATCAATATTGAGATTGATCCTTCAAAATTGGTAGAGCGTCTCAGCGGTCGTATTATTCATAAAGAAACCGGAGAGACTTTCCACAAAGTATTCAATCCACCTGTTGGAGACTACAAAGAGGAAGACTTCTACCAACGTGAAGATGACAAGCCAGAATCTGTCAAACGTCGTTTAGAGGTCAATATCGCACAAGGACAGCCAATCATTGATCATTATCGTGCAAAAGGGCTGGTCCATGATATTGAAGGTGACCAAGACATTGACCTTGTTTTCCAAGCAATTGATACAGTACTATCAAAATTGCAATAAACTAATAGATTTGGCTTGCATTTTTTATACAAAGATGATAAAATAGCCTAGTCTGACTTATAATTGTTACCTCTGTGTTCAGAGGACATCAAATCGATATTTAGAGAGGGGTTACTTTTGCATGGCAAAAGAAGATGTGATTGAAATTGAGGGCAAAGTAGTCGATACAATGCCAAATGCTATGTTTACTGTTGAGTTGGAGAACGGACACCAAGTCCTTGCAACTGTTTCAGGTAAAATCCGTAAAAACTACATTCGTATTTTGGTCGGTGACCGCGTAACTGTTGAGCTTAGTCCATACGACTTGACACGTGGACGTATCACATACCGCTTTAAATAGTCGAAATACTTGGAGGGATTAAACATGAAAGTAAGACCATCGGTCAAACCAATTTGCGAATACTGCAAAGTTATTCGTCGTAATGGTCGTGTTATGGTGATTTGCCCAGCAAACCCTAAACACAAGCAACGTCAAGGTTAAGAAATAGAAAGGAGAAAACATGGCTCGTATTGCTGGAGTTGACATTCCAAATGACAAACGTGTAGTTATTTCATTGACTTATGTTTATGGTATCGGTCTTGCAACATCTAAAAAAATTCTTGCAGCTGCAGGTATTTCAGAAGATGTACGCGTGAAAGATTTGACATCAGATCAAGAAGATGCTATTCGTCGTGAAGTTGATGCAATCAAAGTTGAAGGTGACCTCCGTCGTGAAGTTAACTTGAACATCAAACGTTTGATGGAAATCGGTTCATACCGTGGTATCCGTCACCGTCGTGGACTTCCTGTCCGTGGACAAAACACTAAAAACAATGCCCGCACTCGTAAAGGTAAAGCTGTTGCGATTGCAGGTAAGAAAAAATAATATAGGAGGTAGAAAAATTGGCTAAACCAACACGTAAACGTCGTGTGAAAAAGAATATCGAATCTGGTATTGCTCATATTCACGCTACATTTAATAACACTATTGTTATGATTACTGATGTGCATGGTAACGCTATTGCTTGGTCATCAGCTGGTGCTCTTGGTTTCAAAGGTTCTCGTAAATCTACACCATTCGCAGCCCAAATGGCTTCAGAAGCAGCTGCTAAATCTGCACAAGAACACGGTCTTAAAACAGTTGAAGTTACCGTTAAAGGCCCAGGTTCAGGTCGTGAGTCTGCTATCCGCGCTCTTGCTGCCGCTGGTCTTGAAGTAACAGCAATTCGTGATGTGACTCCTGTACCACACAATGGTGCCCGTCCTCCAAAACGTCGCCGTGTATAATCATACATTCCATACACAGCTTTTCGTTTAAGAGGGAGTAAGAAATGATTGAGTTTGAAAAACCAACAATAACAAAAATTGATGAAAATAAAGATTACGGCAGATTTGTGATCGAACCATTAGAACGTGGTTACGGTACAACTCTTGGTAACTCTCTTCGTCGTGTACTTCTTGCCTCACTTCCAGGTGCTGCAGTAACATCAATTAAAATTGATGGTGTACTCCACGAATTCGACACAGTTCCAGGTGTTCGTGAAGATGTTATGCAAATTATTCTTAACATCAAAGGCATTGCTGTAAAATCTTATGTCGAAGACGAAAAGAAAATTGAACTTGATGTAGTAGGTCCAGCTGAAGTAACAGCAGGAGACATTCTTACAGATAGTGACATTGAAATTGTAAACCCTGACCATTATCTCTTTACCATTGCTGATGGTGCCACTTTTAAAGCTGTTTTGACTGTCAATTCAGGTCGTGGTTATGTACCAGCTGAGGGTAATAAGAAAGATGATGCACCAGTGGGAACACTTGCTGTAGATTCTATCTATACGCCAGTGAAGAAAGTCAATTATCAAGTTGAACCAGCTCGTGTTGGTAGCAACGATGGTTTTGACAAATTAACACTTGAAATCAATACAAATGGCACCATTATTCCAGAAGATGCTTTAGGTCTTTCTGCACGCATTTTGATGGAGCACTTAGGTCTCTTCACTGACTTGACTGAAGTTGCAAAATCTGCAGAAGTGATGAAAGAAGCTGAAGTGGCTTCAGATGATCGTATGCTTGATCGTACGATTGAAGAATTGGATTTATCTGTTCGCTCATATAACTGTCTGAAACGTGCAGGCATTAACACTGTATTTGACTTGACAGAGAAAACTGAGCCAGAAATGATGAAAGTGCGCAATCTTGGTCGCAAGAGTCTTGAAGAAGTTAAAGTTAAATTGGCTGATCTTGGTCTAGGATTGAAAAAAGATAAATAATATAGGAGGAAATCATGGCATACCGTAAACTAGGACGCACTAGCTCACAACGTAAAGCAATGTTGCGCGATTTGACAACTGACCTTTTGATCAACGAATCAATCGTTACAACTGAAGCTCGTGCTAAAGAAATCCGTAAAACAGTTGAAAAAATGATCACACTTGGTAAACGTGGTGATTTGCACGCACGTCGTCAAGCAGCAGCATTTGTTCGTAACGAAATTGCATCTGAAAACTATGATGAAGCAACTGATAAGTACACTTCTACTACAGCACTTCAAAAATTGTTCTCTGAAATTGCACCTCGTTATGCAGAACGTAATGGTGGATATACTCGTATCCTCAAAACTGAACCACGTCGTGGTGATGCTGCACCAATGGCAATTATCGAACTTGTATAAGATCATCAATTTTGTTGAGTGTTATGATGATGGAATCCTATTCTGATTCTTAGTCTAGCTCTGGTCTACCGCTGAGCTTGTCTCAGCGGTAACACTCATCATGTTGATTGGACGCTTGTTTACGAAATTACTCTAAGATAGAATAATTTCGTAAGCAGGCGTTTTTATTAGATGATACATATCAGAAACAGAGCATTTACAAGAAGAACGAATCAATAGTTATTTATCACAATCTTAGAAATATACAAATATAGTTTTAAACAGCTAGACCTTTAGACATAGCTATGGTTCTTTCAAGCCATACTGGTAGTGGAACTAAGAAATGAGGAACCAAAAACCAATATAATAACTCCCTTCTGGAGCAGAATGCAATGTTTGCCATAGAGTATCAATAGCAAACGTACTTTAAAAAAAGAAAAATCAAATAAAGTATGAAGCTAGACAAAAATGTCCTGTAGAAAGGCAGCACTTTTCGATAAACTTAAACCATCAACAAAAGGAGATTAAGTAATGGACTTCGAAAAAGTGTATGCAAGCGTCAAAGGTATTGTAAACAAGGCTCGAAAAGAGTTTTACATTAAACTATGGGATCGAGATGATTGGGAACAAGAAGGAATGATGACCTTGTTTGAATTGTTGGAAGATCAACCGTGGCTAGTTGATGAACAAGTTCAATTATATTGTTATTTCAAAGTCAAGTTCAGAAATCGAATCAAGGATCGTATCCGCAAACAGGAAAGTCAAAAACGCAAGTTTGACCGTATGCCACATGAAGATATTCACGAATTATCTCACGCAATACAATCACCGGGATTGATAAACGATGAACTATTAATGTTGAGAGGTGCCTTGAGAGATTATCGAAAAAATCTGAGCAATGATCAACTTGATAAATACGAAAAATTAATTAGCGGACAATGTTTTAATGGTCGTCGTGAAATGATACGTGATTTACAAATTCATTTGAAAGACTTTCGCTAAAGCTAGTCACTAACATTATGTTAATCAAATTAAGAAATTGGGCAGAAGTATCATAAAAAGTTCCGTTCAGTTTCTTTTTATATAGGTTATAGCAAAGAGAAGAAGGAATGGGAGAAAAAACAAATTTCAAGTTGAAATTAGCCAATAGTAACCTAAGTGCCTGATTGACTGATTCAGCGATATTATTATGCTTTAGTATCTACATAGAACTTTCAGGTAAATTCTCAAAGTAAGTTCTAGTTCCCGTCCTTCCAGAAGTTACTTTGAGAAAACTGCATAACACCAATAGAATTTAGTCTCAGACTAAGTTCTGTTTTTGCCTAAAGCTGCAGATTCAAGGAATTTTTAGGGTTGAAAATGTTGAGAAAAAGAGTACACTAAAGTTACTGGCTCTGAGACGTCTCAAAGTAAGTT
>NZ_JAOTGI010000032.1:0-16061 GCF_044427255.1 Streptococcus sp. 2021WUSS126
TTAGAGCACTTTTGCTTTTCAAATATCCCATAAAATCGGAAATCGAAAGTTTCGGAGGTATCAAGACAAGCATATGAACATGGTCTGGCATCATGTGTCCCTCAATGATTTCCACGCCTTTGTATTGACATAGATGACGGAAAATATCAATTAAGTCCTGTCCAATTTTGTAGTAAATGGATTTTCTACGGTACTTAGGTGTGAAAACTATGTGATATTTGTACATCCATTTGGTATGTGATAAACTGTAACTGGTTTTAGCCATTTCTTTTTCCTCCTTTATCTAACCTGAACAATTAGATTATATCGGGAAAAAGAAATGGAAGCTCAAAGCCTTGTCAGCCACCAGCATAGCTGGTGGTTTTCTTGTTTTTCTCTTCGAGAAAAACTGGCTCGAAGCCATAACAGGCTGAAAAGCTCCACCAGAGCTTTTACTCATCAAGGCTCTTGACAACAGATAATTTTGATTTTCGAAGAGTATGAATTTTTACAAGTCTTCCATTTTTATGATAAGGTCTGCTCGCTCCCAAATCAAAGGATTATGGGTCGCAATCACAATTAGCCGATCTGGGCTCTTCAAGGATAACAAAATATCCATAATTTCTTGGGAGCTCTTAGGATCTAAGGCAGCCGTCGGCTCATCTGCTAAAATCAATGGAGGATTTTTCAGGATGACTTTAGCAAGAGCTACCCGCTGAGCTTCCCCTCCTGAGAGTTCATAGATAGGCTGGGACAGGTCCAGATAAGATAGACCAACTGCATCAAGTGCCGCTTCCTGCCTCGATTTCCTTTCGTCTTTGGACAATTTCTGACCAATCAGTCCCAAATCCAGATTTTCTCTGATTGTCTGACTTTCTAAAAGACCAAAATTCTGAAAGAGATAGCCTAATTCCTCCCTAAAAAAGAGATGGGGCTTCAACTTTTTCAAATCCTTCCCCTTGTAGAGAATGTCACCTGCATCATAGGACTCCAACTTGGCTAAAATATTCAGCAAGGTCGTTTTTCCGCTACCACTGGCACCTATCAAGGCATAGACCTTTCCAGCCTGCAAGTCTAGCGTTACATCAGAAAACAAGCTACGTTTCCCAAATTTCTTTTGAATTGATTGGATAGAAAACATACTAGGCTCCTTTCAAAATACGGATATTCCAAGCTCCGTCTTTCCTCGCCTGCCACCTCAATAAACAGAGGGCATTGACCATAAACAAGGCAAAACTGATACTACTTATGAACATGTGACCTGTCACTACCATGCTTGCTCCAAGAGCCAACAAGAGGGAAAGCAGTTGGAACGTTAGGTATTTCTTATGGATTCCCAAGAAATCCATCCCTGCAATTTCTTTGATGAAAATCTCACGTTTAAATTCTTCAAAGTATAGAAGATTCATGGTATTAAACAGGACAATTGATGTCACAATCCCTAAAATGGCTCCCATAGATGTTGAAATGGTCTCTATCCGAATACGATCTAAAAGTTCTGTAAAGAGGGAGGAACTACTTCTCACTTCATTGACAAACTGAAACAGATTTCTTGCCTTCAATTCGCGCAAAAGTTTATCTCTGTTTTTAAATAAAATACTGCTATCTACTTCATTCAGCCAAAAATCAGCAGATTCTTTTCCCAGACTTGACGGTGCCAGCACAACTAAAATGGGGTCTTTCAAATATTGCACATGCTGACCAGAACGATGATTGTAGATAAATTGCTTCTGCCCATCTTTTAAATAGGCAACTTTTCCCTTGATGGTAGCTGAGCTTGCTTGATTGGCAGGTCTTACCATACGATTGATATAGTCTTGGTAAAGATGGAGATACGTATCGCTTTCAGGGCGCAATTTTTCAGGTAACAGAAGTTGAAATTCATCTTCTTGTAGAGAAGGTAATGCTTCGTCCGACAAGTCTACATCCTGTATCTGCAAATAATTTGGACTAACGTAGAGGGTGTTTCCAGCTGGATGATAACTGTCAAGGCTTGTCCCATCTTCCAGTTGGGAGCCCATTAAATAGGCATTCAAATTACTTTTGACAAAGAGCGCGCCGTCTTCCTCCAATGCTTGCTTTAGTAACGGATACCAATTTTCAGGCGAATTTAGTCCTGAACGACCATCCGCAGCAATGTTCCAAGCCAAACTATGGTAATCCTCTTCTTTCTCCCACTGCCGGGCACCCGCTTGGTATTCTTGCCAAATTCCTGAATAATAGAAGGTTTGAGCCATACCCAATGACACCACCAGTAGAGCCAGCATTTGCCCCATAACCATAATGGTCAGGATTCCTTGCAGGGGCATCTTCCCTTTTAACAAAGGTAAAAAGTGATAGGTCCGAATGCCCAAGGTAAATGTAGCAGCGAAAAAAAGGGCAATCAAACCAAGCAAGAAATGATAGCCTACTAGAGCTGCGACCAGATAGTAGACGGAATAGCTATCTAATCCGATGAGATAGGCCAGTCCAACTGCTGGAAGAACCGCAAATGGGATAGTTAGAGCTATCTCTTTCGCATTTTCCTGTAGAGATAGTAGAAATAAATGCCAACGTGAATCTCCTGCAATCAAACGGATACCTGCTGTACGCAACTGCCTTACATTGGCAATCACGACCAAAGCCATATAGGTAATAAGAAAGACCAGTACAGCTAAGAATTGACCACCTTGTGTCAGAAATGCGAGTAAAGTAGCAATAGTCGATGGCTTCCGAATCTGAACCTCGTCAAATCCAATCGAAACAAGAAGAGACCGAAGTTCCTCTACCGTCGCTTTCCCTTGGAAAATAAAATACTTGGTTAAAAGTGCAGACTCCACCTTTTCTGATGCCTGAAATTCCTCCAGTCCTCTTGGTAGGGAAGACTGACTAAAATTGTCATAGGAAAAGGTACGTCCACCTGATGTACTTGGCTCAATCACTCGTCTGGCAATCACACTATCCGTCTGTTGAGAATATTCCTCTAATCGTTGTCTTACATCTGAGTAAATCACGTCCTCAGATACCGACAAGGTGGTCACAGAAGGATAATAATGAACAAGCATAGTCTCCTTTTGGCTGACGCCCAACCAAATCATAAAGACGGCTAGAATGATCGTCGATACAAGTACAAATTTTCCTTTCATCACAATCACCTGCCTTCCTATCTTCTTACATCGTAAGAAAAGGCGATGTTTCTAATCGCTCAAACCCGATTAAAATAGATCACCTGTCCAACTAAAATAATATCTATATATAAATTATTATATCAAAATCATCTTTCTGAACATACAATTTTAATACACAAAAAGCCTATTCTTTGCGAATAGACTTTCTGCGTTCATAAATTTATTTAAGCAACTCCAAAAACAGTCCATATCCTGCTTCTTCCATTTCCTCTTTCGGTATGAAACGAAGGGCTGCTGAGTTGATACAGTAACGGAGACCGCCTTTGTCACGCGGTCCGTCATCAAAGACATGACCTAAATGAGCATGACCAGCCCGACTGCGGACTTCGATACGGTTCATGCCGTGGGAGAGATCTTGGAAATAAGTCGCAACTTCCTTGCTGATTGGTTTGGTAAAGGAGGGCCAGCCGCAGCCTGAATCGAATTTGTCCGTCGAGAGAAAGAGGGGCTCACCAGTCGTAATATCGACGTAGATGCCAGCTTGGTCGCTATTCCAAAACTCATTTTCGAAGGGTCTTTCCGTCGCAGCCTCTTGAGTGACTTGATACTGGAGGTCGGTCAAGCTGTCTTTTAAGACTTGCTGGTCTGGCTTTTGGTAGTCTGCAACATCAATCAGAGGGATTTTTGCCTGCCCAAGATCAATATGGCAGTACCCTTGGGGATTTTTCTTGAGATAATCCTGATGGTAGTCTTCGGCGGGGATGTAATGCGCGAGTGGCTCCACTTCAACGGCTAGGGGGCGTCCGCCAAAGAGCTGGGATTGCTCCGTCATGACCTGCTCGATGGTCGGCAAATCAGCCTCATCTGTGTAATAGATACCAGTCCGATACTGGCGCCCCTTGTCAGGCCCCTGCTGATTGACAGAGAAGGGATCAATGACGCGGAAATAGTAGAGGAGGATTTCCCGCAAATGGATACGAGTCTCATCATAGGCTAGATAGAGTGTTTCTGCGTGATCTGTTTGTTTGAGGAGTTGATAATTGGTCGTCTCCACCTGTCCATTGGCATAGCCAACACTGGTGTCAAGAATACCATCAATCTGGGAAAAGTAGCCTTCCATCCCCCAGAAACAACCGCCTGCTAGGTAGATTTCTTTCATGTGAACTCCTTCTTATCTGCAAGCGTGTTTTCGTCACCCTTACAGATTTTTTTCTTTCATTTCTGCTTCCATTTTGAGGCGTTGAACCTTCATGGTCGCAGTACGTGGAATGTCGTCATAAGCCATCAAGATGGGGTCTTTCAATAGTGGTAGATCTGCAACCATGGCCCACCAAGCTTCCCAGTTCATCCCAGCATCTTCTGCCAGAGCAATAATCGGCTGCGGTGCACCATTGACATCGCGGATAATCACGACTTCTGATAAAAAGTCCAATTTATCCAGCAATAAATCTTCCAAGGCTAGATTGCTGTCGATGTGCTCAATGAGGTCAACCTGACGGTCTTTTAGAAGAAGTGTACCCTCTGGAGTCATGCAGCCGTAGTCACCACTATCCCACCAAGCACCGTACACATTTTCTTGGAAGCGGGCATCTTCTTTATAGTAGGTCACAGCACGGCCTTTTGACAGGAACTGGATATGTCCGTTTTCTCCAGCTGGGAGAGGATTCCCTTTGGCATCTGTGATGCGTGCTTCTGTGTAACCTTCCAGACCAATCCCCATATCTCGTCCGCTAACTGTTCCTAGATTTTCCAAACGATGGTAACGTAAAATCATTGGACCACATTCACTTTGACCATAAACCTGCATAAAGACTGGATGTTGCTCTTTAGAAGCCTCCAAGAAGGCGCGAAGCGTACCAATATTGATAGCATCAAAGGTTGAATGGTAATAACGAATGCTACTAAAGACCTCTGGTTTTTCCTTGGCCAATCTTGCCCATTGGACAAAGTTGTTAGGATGGGTTTCCAGAGCACTTGGACGATGACGAGCAAGCGCCCGTTCAACATCATCTTTTCTTGCAGAAGAAAGCGGGTAGAGGGGGAATCCTAGCCCAATCGCCGACGACACGCCGATATTATAGCGCGAATGAACAGGGGAGATATGGAAGGCCAGCAAGCCTCTCTCCGTCATCTTGTCAAAAATAGTCTGTTGCCATGCTACTCGCCAGCCCATGGTCTGTGCTGTGTGGCAGATTAGTTTTGGAACACCTGTCGTTCCTGAAGTATGAGTCATGTATTGAATAACATCTTCTGGCAGGAGATTTTCTTCAAAAGCAACTGCTTCTTGCACTAGGACTTGGGGTAAAAATATCTTTGTGACCAGGTCAGTTCGAGTCATTCCTGCTACACGTTCTTCCGTTTCTTGGTCGTAGACAATGAAAGACTTTTCCAATCGCTCCGCAAACACATCTAAATTCGAAGATGGCAAATGGTAGGAAATCATAACAGGAACAGCACCCAATGCCGTTACCGCTACTGCTAACAAATAGGTGTCGAAAGCTGGGCTTTTATACAGAACCACCTTGTCCCCATAGCCAATACCTGCTGCTGCAAATTGAGCAGCTCTTTTTTGAATAGCCTCAAAAACTGTTTGATAGGTATTTTCCAATCCTAATTCAGGGAAGGAGGCGTAGGGGTGGTCAAAATAAATGGCAACAGTTGGAAACTCTTGAGCTGCTGTTTTAAACTGACGATAGAGATTTAATGGTTTGTAACTAATAGTTGACATATCTAACCTTTCTAAAATGACAATGATAAGGTTATTATAACATCTTGTGTCAACCTTCACAATCTGATTTTTTGAACATACTTTCAGTTGTGAAAAAAACAAGTAGCGAATCTGAGCTCACTACTTGTTTACATTTTCAATTAACCAATCTCTGCCAAGATAGCTTTGATTTGATCTTTCGTGTGGACACCAGCAACTTGTTTCACAACCTGTCCATCTTTTTTGAACAAAAGTGTTGGGATAGACATGATACCAAACTGACGAGCTGTGTTTGGATTTTCATCAACATCCATCTTGTAGATGCGCAATTCGTCTTCGTCCACTTCATCTGCCAATTGCTCCAAAATTGGTGCTTGCATACGACAAGGACCACACCATGGTGCCCAAAAGTCAACAAGGACTACGCCTTCTTGTGTTTCAACTTCAAAGTTTGCATCTGTAATAACTTGAACCATAATTTTCTCCGTTTCTGTTTTTCTACTATCATTCTACACCAAAAAAAAACAGAAAGCGAATTTTTGCTACGGGAAAAAGAGGGGAGATAGATGTGTCGAGAAAATAGTGACTTGGAAAAACGTATTGGTCAAGCCAAACTAGACCGCAGGGAAACGAGAGGGAACTGGGTGACTGTTCTTCCTGTCAAATCCAGTTGTAGCAACAGGACATGGTTATCGATGAGGTGCTACGGGATGAGATATGAGATAGACATGCTTAGACAATTGTGATTTGAAAACATGTTGGTCATTCTAAACTAGACCGCAGGGGGACAATGAGAAATCACGTACCTGATTTATTTACAAAAAAGAAAAAAGTTGAAAATGTTTCAACTTTTTTCTGTTAAATCCACCACATAGGTTAATTCTTGATAGACATCTTCTATATCAAAGAGATCCAAGCCAGCTTCTTCACTGACTACATAAACACCTTCTCTCAAATAGTAGGGAACTGGCTGACCTTCCATATCTGAAAAGGACAATCTACCTCGCTCTAAATCAATTCCAAAGCGGAAGGTTGGAACATCTTGTGGCGCTCCGACCACTAGATAATCCGAACAGACTACCTCGCCACCCCATTTCTGATACAAATGGTTAGCAGCATCGTCCTCTCTGGTAAAGATAGCTAATTTCTCTACACCTTGCTCTCTCAATTCATTCTCTGCCTGTTCAAAAAGCGCTTGTGCAATGCCCTGCCCTTGAAAATCAGGGTGAACTGCTAGGTTAGTAAAATAAGCTGTTCGCTTACTTGGTGCGTAAATATAAGACTGGCTGCACTCTTCCGTGTAAATATCGATGTCAATTAGACCAACAATTTGTCCGTCTACTTCGGCCACCCATTCCACACGATAATCATAAACGTCTGTCATTAGTTCGGGCTTCTCTGTCTCTCTATCATCAAAGAATGGAGAGAAGAGGTAGCTGAGTGCCTTACAATAAACCCAGCCTTTTTCATCACTGGTTTGATATTTTCTGATAATCATAAGAATCTCCCATCGGTTGATTGCTATTTAAACGTCACAATAGTACAGCCTGAGCCACCTGCATTTTGTGGGGCGTAGCCGAACTCCTTGACCTGCTTGTTTCGGCGAAGGTACTTGGTCACCCCTTCTCGGATAACTCCAGTACCAATACCGTGGACAATGTCGACTTGTGCCAGATTGTTGAGAAGGGCCTGATCGATAAATTCATCCAGTTCCATCATAGCCTCTTCGTAGCGTTTGCCACGGAGATCTAAGCGGGCTTTTGGTCCTCGTACATTGGCACGTTTGACTGTGTGAACCTGGCGTTTCTTAGGCTGCTCTGCCTTTTCCGCCTTGACTAACTCAAACTCATCTTTGGCCAAGGTCATCTTAATCAAGCCAACCTGAGCTTCCCACCATCCATCTTTAAGCTGATTGGTCAAGGTCCCACGTTGTCCATAAGCTGTAACGATAATGTCATCGCCCACCTTGGCTTCCCTCTGAATTTTAGCTTTTTTCAAGACTTTGTTCTTAGACAAATCTACCACTTCAGGTGCCAACTTTTTCAGCTCTGCCTTGGCTTCGATAATCTGGTGGGGCTTAAGACTGGCTGCAGCATGGAGATTTTTGAGAATCTCCTCGCTTTCTGCCAATGCCATATCTACAATTTCCTTGGCCTCCAAACGTGCTTTGTTGAGCTCATTTTCCCGCTCACGATTGAGCTCGTCATAGAGCTTACGAAGGGCTCGGTTCATCTTGTAATTTTCTTGCTCCACATCACGAATCTTATCCAGACGCTGACGACTTTCAACCGTCTGGCTTTCCAATTTCTCGATAATGCGGTTCACATCGCTATCTGTATCCGTCCAAGATTGGGCTGACTGGATAATAATATCAGATAGACCAAGACGGCGGGCAATTTCAAAGGCATTGGAGCGACCAGGAACACCCTGCATAAACTTATAGGTCGGACGCAGGCTATTGCTATCAAACTCCATGCTGGCATTTTCAATACCAGAGGTTTCTATCCCATAAGCCTTGAGCTCAGGGTAGTGGGTGGTTGCCATGGTCTTGATCCCCCGCAGACGAAGGTCATCCAAAATAGCCATTGCCAAAGACGCACCCTCCTGCGGATCTGTCCCAGCTCCCAACTCGTCAAATAGAATGAGGGAATCTTGATCCGCCTCTGCTAAAATCTGAACCGTGTGGGTCATGTGACTGGAGAAGGTTGATAAGCTCTGCTCAATCGACTGTTCATCACCAATATCCGCAAAAATTTCTTTGAAGATAGCTACCCGACTGCCCTTATCAGCCAAAATAGGCAAACCAGACTGAGCCATAAGGTGCGTTAATCCCAAGGTCTTGAGCATGATGGTCTTACCACCTGTGTTGGGACCTGTTATCACGATAGCCGTCAATTGACTACCAAAATACAGGTCATTTGGTACAGGCTCAGCAATGAGCGGATGTCGAACGTTGAGAAGGGCAATATCCTGCTTCTCAGATAGTTTGGGTACAACTGCTTGATGATCACGCGCAAAGAGATGCTTAGCACGGACGAAATCAATATGTCCGATAAGCCAGGCATTGTTACGAATCACGCCACTATGCGGACGGAGCATATCCGACAATTCCTGCAAGATACGGTTGAGCTCGTGGCGTTCTTCTGCTCGGAGGTGACTGGTTTCTTCGTTCAGGGTCACCACTGCCCGCGGTTCAATATACACAGTCGAGCCAGATGCAGAAATGTCATGGACAACCCCCGCAATCTTATTGCGATAAGTATTTTTGACAGGAAGGACATTGCGTCCATTACGACTTGCCAAAATGCTATCGGACAGCATGTCGCCCTTGGTCTTCAAAATATCCTGCATGACCTGACGAACTTGGTCTTCAGCTTCACGGATTTTTCTTCGAATACGGGCTAGTTTTTCAGAAGCAAAATCCTCTACAAACCCCGCATCATTGATGGACTGGAGGGAGCCTTGTAAATGCGGAAAAAGCTCAATCTTCTCAAAGAGTTTATCCAGCTGGCTAAGACTGACATTTTCCAGATTTCCATAAAAATCCAAGAGAGATTTAGAAACTTCCAAGACCTTTTTAACAGCTAATAGCTCAGCGATATTGAGGTCTGTATCCAATTCCAAACGACGCATGGCTGGACCAATGTCACTAGTAGCAGCCAGACTGAAATAGGGATTTTCCACAAAAATCTGAGCTATGTCTGTCAACTCGTCGAAGGCCTGTTGGATACGGTGGACTTCCACCATGGGCTCCAACTGTCGTAATTCTTCAAAGCCCTGTTCCGTCAAGAGATAGGGCTCAATTTTTTGTCTTACCTTGTGAAATTCAAGGGTTTCAATAATTTTATTATTCATATGTTCCTACTTAGTCTTTTCCTTAGCTTTATCTCATTATCAAAACAATAATAAGATAAAAATATAGTCTTTCCCAGTCTCTTACATTAAAAGTATAACAGTCAACTAATACTCAATGAAAATCAGAATCAGACTTGCTCCAAAGGTTCGGGGAACCTTTAGAGCCATGCGGGGGCGGGAGTTTAAAAGGTCTGGGAGACCTTTTAAAGTGGGAGATACAAGCTGACGGCAGTCAGCTAACATAAATTGATGTCTGGGAATAGACTGTTTCAGCTCAACAACTAGAAATAAAGACCTGTTGACGAACTCTTTTTTGAACAGTCGAGTTCTTTCCCACTCCCGCTCATCAAATCAACAACGTTCTATTTTGATTTTCCAAGAGTATAAATGACGATAAAAAGGATAAGGTCTCCCTTACCCTGCTATATTACTCAACCAGAGAGATTTTAAAAAGCTACTAGTGAATGGTGTGTACTGAATCATGATGTTGGCAAGAAAACTACTGTGCAATTTATCTTGAATCATCGCTAACGGAATAGTTGATAGCAAGACCATCACAATCTGAAGAGAAATAAAAGTCACCAAGACAGCCAAGGCACCGCTTATGAGATTGGTCGTTTTTGTATCAGGATTAAAAGCCTCTAATAGATGGACAAATATTCCTATGAAACGCACAATAGCGTAAACCAAGACGTATATCAAAAGAAAGGCCAATCCCGCATAAAATACCATATCTAGGTCAAAGAGATATTTCTCATCAAAATAATAGTTGGAGCTCCCCTGAGTCGCATTGGCAAATGGCACCCAGAGATAAAGGAAGAATGCCAATTTTTTATAAGTAGCCGTCGCAACCACCAGAGCAATAATACTTCCCATGCTATAAAACGCCTGTAGAACTAGACCACGACTGTAGCCAATGTAGAAACTCCATGCCAAAATGAGAATAATTGCTAATGAAATCATACCTTGTCCTCAAGCTCATCTAAGTCAATCAAGGTCACATTCTTTTTCAAGACCTTTTCTTTGACGCTTGCAAGTTCTTGTTCCTTTTGTTCAAATGCCATCTCGCGTGTTAGTTGAACGGATAGGGCATTGATTGCCAACAAAAGCGCGAGGGTTTCAGGGTCCGCCGTCGGCATCTTTTCTTTGATAGCTTGGTATTTTTCCTGTGCAATACGCTCAATTTCTTCCATGAATAAATTATCATGCTCAGTTGTCAAGGTTAATTGCTTCTCGCCAAATGTAAATTTATATCGATTTAAGTTTGCCATATCTTACCTCTTCTTCTATCTATTATAGCGTAAAAAACTTGATTTGGCTAATCTCTCCTATAAAGAATGCTTTCTACGAGCAAAATCTACAAAGCGGAATTTATCAATTTTATGCTTGCTTTCTGTATATTGGAATTGCTGGGTATCACCGAGATAGACACGAGATTTAATCAAGACCAAATAATCATCCTTCGATTGCATTAGATCGCGCTCTTCTCGACTGGTCGGCTCTACCGTAATCTCTTTTTGTGCATAAGCAATATCAAGGCCTAACTTATTTTCTAGGTATTCGTAAATGGATTTTTCAGCAATAGCAGTTGTCAACTCTGGCACGACATCAACAGCAAGATAATCTGTATCCACAACAGAGACCTTACCGTCAATCGAACGTGTACGGACAACTTTCCACACCTTGCTATACGGCTCAAATCCTGTTAAATGCGAAAGGCTACTATTAACGGTAATCATATCTAAGCTGACAACATCTGTCTTGGTAGAAATCTGGAGAACATTTGTCAATTCCTGATAGGAAGTTAACCCTGAAACTGGGAAATTGAGAATTTCTTGCTTAAGGACCATTGAACCACGCCCTTGCACTTTTTGAATCAAACCTCCCTCAGTCAAAATCGCCAACGCCTTACGAACCGTATCACGACTAACACCATAGATTTCCTGAAGCTGCTGTTCTGTCGGTAGGGAGCTTTCTGCCGGATAAACATTTGTCCGTATTTTTTCTTTTAAGTCATTATAAATTTCTTGGTATTTTTTCATCATTTCCTCGTAAATTCATCTGTCAAATAGCATACAACTATCAACATTATAACAAAATTCATTTCAAAATTAAAAAAACTAAGCAAAAACGCTTGCATCATTTTTTGAAATCGGATACAATAATACCACAAAAGAAATTTGTCCGTACAAATTTCGAAAAAGACATACTTTTGGGAGATGTCTAAAAAATATAGGGTGACGGATTCCATAAGCCGTCTAGAAGGAAAAATATATGGGAAAATTTGAAAAAGAAGCCAAACAGCTCCTAGATGCTATTGGCGGAAAAGAGAATGTCAATGCAGTAACACACTGTGCAACACGCATGCGCTTTGTTCTTGCAGATGAGAAAAAAGCAAACGTAAAAGTCATCGAAGACATTCCTACTGTAAAAGGAACATTTACCAACGCTGGTCAATTCCAAGTCATCATCGGTAACGATGTACCAATCTTCTACAATGACTTTACAGCTGTGTCTGGTATCGAAGGCGTATCAAAAGAAGCTGCTAAAAGTAACCAAAATGCTATCCAACGTGTTATGACCATGTTGGCGGAAATCTTCACACCAATCATTCCTGCCCTTATCGTCGGCGGTTTGATTCTCGGTTTCCGTAACCTCTTGGAAGGGGTACAAATGGAATGGCTCGGTCAAAAGGTGGTCGAAGGTGTTAAGCAATTTATGCCTGATGGAACACCTCGCTACAACACAATTGTCGATGTTTCACAATTTTGGAGCGGTGTTAACAGTTTCCTCTGGTTGCCAGGTGAAGCCATCTTCCACTTCTTGCCAGTAGGTATCACTTGGTCTGTATCTCGTAAAATGGGAACTTCACAAATCCTTGGTATCGTCCTTGGTATCTGTTTGGTTTCTCCTCAGTTGCTCAACGCTTATGCTGTACCTGGTACAGATGCAGCAACCATTGCCAGCGACTGGTCTTGGAACTTCGGTGCATTTAGTATTGCCCGTATCGGTTATCAAGCGCAAGTTATCCCTGCCCTTCTTGCAGGTTTGGCACTGTCTTACCTAGAAATCTTCTGGCGTAAGGTTGTTCCAGAAGTGGTCTCAATGATCTTCGTACCATTCCTATCACTTCTTCCAGCTATTATCCTGGCTCACACTGTCCTTGGTCCTATCGGCTGGACAATCGGTCAATGGTTGTCAACCATCGTATTGGCAGGTTTGACTGGCCCATTGAAATGGCTCTTCGGTGCGGTATTCGGTGCCCTCTATGCACCGTTCGTTATCACTGGTCTTCACCACATGACAAACGCTATCGATACGCAATTGATCGCGGATGCTGGTGGAACTGGTCTCTGGCCAATGATTGCTCTTTCTAACATCGCTCAAGGTTCAGCAGTATTTGCCTACTTCCTCATGAACCGTCACAATGAAAAAGAAGCTCAGGTTTCACTCCCTGCAACTATTTCTGCCTACCTAGGTGTTACTGAACCAGCTCTCTTTGGTGTCAATGTAAAATACATTTACCCATTCGTAGCTGCTATGATTGGTTCAAGTATCGCAGGCTTACTCTCTGTAACATTCAACATCCAAGCTGCTTCTATCGGTATCGGTGGTCTTCCAGGTATCTTGTCTATCAAGGCTGAATACTGGGGTGCATTCTTTATGACAATGATTGTTGCGATTGTTGTCCCAATGATTTTGACAGCTGTTTTCAAACGTACAGGTGCATTTTCAAAAAAAGAAGAAACTGTTGCCCCAGCTGAAGCAGTTGTTGAAACTGGCGCTGCTATCGAATTGATCAGCCCACTTACTGGTCAAGCCAAAGAATTGTCACAAGCTACTGACCCCGTATTTGCATCAGGTGTCATGGGACAGGGGGTCCTTATTGATCCGAGCGAAGGTGTCTTGGTTGCTCCAGTTGACGGTGAGGTATCCGTCCTCTTCCCTACTCACCACGCTGTTGGTATCACTGCTACAAACGGAGTTGAGCTCCTTATGCACATCGGTATGGATACTGTTGGATTGGAAGGCAAAGGCTTCACAGCCCATGTCAAACAAGGTGACAAGGTAAAAGCTGGTGATAAATTGATTAGCTTTGACATCGATGTCATTAAGGCCACTGGTCTTGTTGCTGAAACACCAGTTATCGTGACCAACCAAACTGACTTTGACACTCAAGTTATCGGAAATCTTCCTCGTGCCATCTCGCAAGGCGAAGCTATTCTGACAGTTACAAAGAATTAATGTTCTAGGAGGCTGGGCAAAAAGCCCTGGCCCACTTCTCAGTGTTCGTGTCAACATCTCAGCGCAGTGGTTGATTGGCAGACTTGTTCGTGTTTCACACTCCAAATCTGACCTAATCAACTGTGCGGGGGTGGGAAGACGAACTCTTTTTGACTTAGTCGAGTTCTTTCCCACTCCCTATCATTGCTTATGCAAGAAGGAAAAAATTAAGAAAGAGAGAGCAAAATGACAATAGACAAACGAAAGGTTGTTTATCAAATCTACCCAAAATCTTACAAGGATACAACTGGAAACGGTGTCGGCGACCTGCGTGGGATTATTGAAAAACTTCCATATCTAAAAGAGCTAGGCATTGATATGATTTGGCTCAACCCTTTCTACCCAAGTCCTCAACGGGACAACGGCTATGACATTTCCGACTATACAGCCGTCAATCATGATTTTGGCACCATGGCTGACTTTGAAGAAATGGTGGCTGTCGGCAAAGAGCTAGGGATCGAATTCATGCTAGACATGGTCCTCAACCACTGCTCGACAGACCACGAATGGTTCCAAAAGGCCCTAGCTGGCGACAAATACTACCAGGATTTCTTTATCCTACGCGACCAACCAACTGACTGGGTTTCCAAGTTCGGTGGCAATGCCTGGGCACCCTTTGGCGATACTGGGAAATATTACCTCCACCTCTTTGATGTGACCCAAGCCGACCTCAATTGGCGAAATCCGCATGTTCGCGACGAACTCTTCAAGGTGGTCAACTTCTGGAAAGACAAGGGTGTCATGGGCTTCCGCTTCGACGTTATCAACCTTATCGGCAAGGATGAAGTCCTAGAAGATTGCCCAATCAACGACGGCAAGCCAGCCTACACCGACCGTCCGATTACCCACGACTACCTCAAGATGATGAACAATGCTACTTTTGGTAGCGAAAAAGGCTTCATGACCGTTGGGGAAATGTCTGCCACCACCATTGAAAACTGCATTCTCTACACAGCTCCTGAGCGGGAAGAATTGTCCATGGCCTTCAACTTCCATCACTTGAAAGTGGACTACAAGGACGGTCAAAAATGGACCATTATAGACTTTGACTTTGAGGAACTCAAACGCCTCTTTCACACTTGGGGCGAGGAGATGTCAGCTGGTAATGGCTGGAATGCCTTGTTCTACAACAACCACGACCAACCTCGTGCCCTCAATCGCTTTGTTGATGTGGAGAATTTCCGCAATGAAGGAGCAACCATGCTGGCTGCCTCTATCCACCTGTCACGCGGCACGCCTTACATCTACATGGGCGAGGAAATCGGCATGATTGACCCCGACTACGATAGCATGGACGACTATGTCGATGTGGAGTCTATCAATGCCTACCAGATGCTCTTGGACCAAGGTCACGCACCTGAGCAGGCATTCAAGATTATCCAGGCCAAGTCCCGTGACAATTCCCGCACCCCGATGCAATGGGACTCTTCTGACAATGCAGGCTTCTCAACAGGCACCCCTTGGCTGAAGGCTGGCAAATCCTATCCAACCATTAACGTTGAACAGGAAAAAACAGGCCCAATCTTTACCTTCTATCAAGAGTTGATTCGACTCCGAAAAGAACTCCCCCTCATCTCAGAAGGGGATTACAAGGCGGCCTACAAGGATAGCCAGAAAGTCTACGCCTTTGAACGCTTACTAAATGGCGAAAAACTACTGGTCCTCAACAATTTCTTCGCAGAAGAAGTTGAGTTCGACCTGGCAGACGATTATGCCCATGGTCAAGTCCTCATCAGCAACTATCCTGACAACAAACTAGGCAAAAAAATCATTCTCAAACCTTACCAAGCATTGGCGATTCAAGTTAAATAAACGATAAAACATCCGAAAACAACACTCTACATGTCAATTTTAATTTTCCTAAAATTAGAACCTGCCTTCACAGCTCAGTATGTTACTTGTAAAGGCAAGTTCTTGGTTTAAGGTTTCTTTTAGGAATATATTTTATACTGTAATTTGTGCACGAAACAGCTATCTGGGGGGAGATGGCTGTTTCTTCTTTTATAGACAATATGTAAAGACCCCCAGTTGAGAATTCGTGGATTTACCTGTACACTAGAATAAAAAAACAATCAACTTCTAACAGGAATTACCACACTCAATTGGAGGTCTTATATGTTTCATTTTAC
>NZ_JAOTGI010000033.1:0-14725 GCF_044427255.1 Streptococcus sp. 2021WUSS126
TAGCTTGAATCATGGTTTTCATCGTTAGCTGACTTTTCCGACTAAAATCTTTTTCAGGATGAAGCACAAACTGGTTTGCGGTGGAAACGATGTCGTTAATACTATCAAGTAAATGAGCTTTAATCTGATCTAGCATGACTTTTCCCCTTTTATTTTTAGTGTAACATAAAAACTAACCCACCACAAAATGTGATAGGTTAGTTAACTTAATGACATTGGACTCTGGTCGGGTTTTTTTGTTTAATCATCTTTTTAATGCGATGCGCTGAGATGTTGACACGAACTCTGAGAAGCGAAGCCGGACTTTTTGCCTAACCTTGTTGTAATCGTTTTCTCTTGGTTGTTTTTGCTTTGAGAGGGATTAAGTAATGGTTTGCAATATGTAACATTTGACAAATTTCAATTTTTCAGTTATCGTTAAAAGGTTGTTTTAGTGGAATTTACAATAAAAGTAAGTACAAAAGGGGGATGATGTTCCTGTTTTGAAAAGAACAATTTGAAGAGACTTATGAATATTGTTTTCACGACCAGCGACAAAAAATATCTATATTTATATTAAGGAGAAAACAATGAGACACAATGGAAAAAATCAAATGTTTCCAGATAAGCGTCAACGTTTTTCAATTCGTAAGTTTAAAACAGGAGTAGCATCCGTTGTCTTTGTTGCACTATTCTTGGGTAACATGGCTACAGTTGCTGCTGAGCAGGTTCCGACAAATACAGATTCATCTGCTAAAGAGGTAATGGAAAGTGATGTTGCTTTGCCAACGGATGAGACATTGGACAAAGTGCCAACAACTGATGAAGAAGTAGCACCTATTGAGGAGGGAGTGAATGCCTCGTTGGCGCCACTAGAGGGCACTGAGGCACCTCAAGAACTTAGAGCGGCTGTAGGAACTGAGCGTTCAGCAGCGACAAATACTAAAGGAGTAGTTGTAACACCAGGACAAGATATCACAACAATTAGTGAAATTCCGACAGATGGTTTTACGACAACTGAGCCTGAAGTAAAGTCAATGAACCCTAAGTTTACTGGTACGGTAAACCATAATTCTAAAAATTACACGTTTGCTGTTATTAAAACGGATAAGTTAAATGATCGGACCACAGGCCCTCTTTATGTGGATAAAAGCGGTGAAGTTGTGACGAGCTCATCTGGTGGAGCGGCACTTATCCATCAGATGGCCTTTAGTACAGATAGAGACGGCACGGGAAATGTATATATAGATATGTACGGTGGTGATGGTAAGTTATTAATGACTGATACCCTAGTTCCTGGTCTTCATGTGAATGAACTTAAATACGTTTACAAAGGGTGGTTCAGTAATACTACGTACACTATCCAACATAGGGAGGTTATCACAAATAATGGAAATCTTCCAATCGCATCTGTATCTACTTCAGATGCAACAGATGGTTGGTTTGATGAGCTATATACCAACTACGAAAAGGCACTGGGATATACCAACGGTCGTTATATGGGCTATGGCTGGTTCGTTCCTAGATTAATTGACAAGAAGACAGAATATGTTGTCAAAGATTCTAACAAAGTGTTAGCGACTGTGACACAAACAGAAATGTCAGGGTACAAATTTACAACTGCAGCACCAGAAACAATTACAGCAGATGGTGTGACCTATAAGTTGATCAAAGATAGTGGTACCAATACAAGTGGTCTTATCAATCCTCTAGTAAGTAAAGGTGACGCGCTTGCTGTAGGTACCGAT
Organism: Streptococcus sp. 2021WUSS126; assembly: GCF_044427255.1. Taxonomy (NCBI): domain Bacteria; kingdom Bacillati; phylum Bacillota; class Bacilli; order Lactobacillales; family Streptococcaceae; genus Streptococcus; species Streptococcus sp. 2021WUSS126. Next base: position 1,728 of record NZ_JAOTGI010000033.1, read on the forward strand.
AAAGGTTATTTCATCAGATATCTGATGAATGATGATAATGGAAAAGCGATTGACTGGGAACTTTTGGGTCCTGACAATAACGTTGCAAAAGATATTAATGGCAATCCTGCTAAAGGTGTCTTGAGAGATGGGCAAACATCGAATGTAACAGTTGATGTTGCATCAACTAAAACTCGGACAACTTTCTACATTAATAATCCATATTTCCCAGGTGGGAGAACTGTATACTATTATGAAGTTGTTCCAGCTTCGGAAGTTCCTAAAGGTAGTGTCACGGTAAAACACATTACAACAACTGGTGAGGTTCTGAAGAAAGAAACCCCAGTTAAGACAGATGAACCAGTTGGTACCCCATATGAGACCCAACCAGAAGACAAGATTGTGACAGATAACGGTCGTACGTTTGTTTATAAAGGTCTCAAGGAAGACTCTGCGGATCCAACAGGTGAAGTCAAAGAGGGTACTCAAAAAGTAACCTTCGTTTACGAAGAAGTCAAAGGCAATGTCACAGTCGAGCATGTAACGACAGACGGTAAAGTTCTTAAAGCAGAAACTCCAGTCTTTAGCGAAAACCAATCAACCGGCACAGCTTATGAGACGAAGAATGAAACTGAATTGAAAGATGAAGCAGGCAATGTTTATGTCTTCAAGGAACACAAAGCAGACTCAGCTCCAGTTTCAGGCAACGTTACTGAGACAGCACAAAAAGTTGTTTACGTTTACGAGTTGAAACCAGTCACTCCGACTCCAAGCCCAACACCAGACGCACCAAAAGGTAATGTCACAGTCGAACACGTTACAACAACTGGTGAAGTTCTGAAGAAAGAAACCCCAGTCAAGACAGATGAACCAGTTGGTACCCCATATGAGACCAAACCAGAAGATAAGATTGTGACGGACAACGGTCGTACGTTTGTTTATAAAGGTCTCAAGGAAGACTCTGTGGATCCAACAGGTGAAGTCAAGGAGGGCACTCAAAAAGTAACCTTCGTTTACGAAGAAGTCAAAGGCAATGTCACAGTCGAACATGTAACGACAGACGGTAAAGTTCTTAAAGCAGAAACTCCAGTCTTTAGCGAAAACCAATCAACCGGCACAGCTTATGAAACGAAGAATGAAACTGAATTGAAAGACGAAGCAGGTAATGTTTATGTCTTCAAGGAACACAAAGCAGATTCAGCCCCAGTTTCAGGTAAAGTTACTGAGACAGCACAAAAAGTTGTTTACTTTTACGAGTTGAAACCAGTCACTCCGACTCCAAGCCCAACACCAGACGCGCCAAAAGGTAATGTTACAGTAGAACACATTACAACCACCGGTGAAGTTCTGAAGAAAGAAACCCCAGTCAAGACAGATGAACCAGTTGGTACCCCATATGAGACCAAACCAGAAGACAAGATTGTGACGGATAACGGTCGTACCTTCAAGTACAAAGAGGTTGACAAAACTTCTGCGCAACCAAAAGGTGAGGTCAAAGAGGGCACTCAAAAAGTAACCTTCGTTTACGAAGAAATCAAAGGTAATGTCACAGTCGAACATGTAACGACAGACGGCAAGGTTCTAAAAGCAGAAACTCCAGTCTTTAGCGAAAACCAGTCAACCGGCACAGCTTATGAAACGAAGAATGAAACTGAATTGAAAGACGAAGCAGGCAATGTTTATGTCTTCAAGGAACACAAAGCAGATTCAGCCCCAGTTTCAGGTAAAGTTACTGAGACAGCCCAAAAAGTTGTTTACGTTTACGAGTTGAAACCAGTCACTCCGACTCCAAGCCCAACACCAGACGCACCAAAAGGTAATGTCACAGTCGAACACGTTACAACAACTGGTGAAGTTCTGAAGAAAGAAACCCCAGTTAAGACAGATGAGCCAGTTGGTACCCCATATGAGACCCAACCAGAAGACAAGATTGTGACAGATAACGGTCGTACGTTTGTTTATAAAGGTCTCAAGGAAGACTCTGCGGATCCAACAGGTAAAGTCAAAGAGGGTACTCAAAAAGTAACCTTCGTTTACGAAGAAGTCAAAGGCAATGTCACAGTCGAGCATGTAACGACAGATGGCAAGGTTCTTAAAGCAGAAACTCCTGTCTTTAGCGAGAACCAGTCAACTGGCACAGCTTATGAAACGAAGAATGAAACTGAATTGAAAGACGAAGCAGGCAATGTTTATGTCTTCAAGGAACACAAAGCAGATTCAGCCCCAGTTTCAGGCAAGGTTACTGAGACAGCGCAAAAAGTTGTTTACGTTTACGAGTTGAAACCAGTCACTCTGACTCCAAGCCCAACACCAGACGCACCAAAAGGTAATGTCACAGTCGAACACGTTACAACAACTGGTGAAGTTCTGAAGAAAGAAACCCCAGTTAAGACAGATGAACCAGTTGGTACCCCATATGAGACCAAACCAGAAGACAAGATTGTGACAGACAACGGTCGTACGTTTGTTTATAAAGGTCTCGAGGAAGAATCAGCAGATCCAACAGGTGAAGTCAAAGAGGGCACTCAAAAAGTAACCTTCGTTTACGAAGAAGTCAAAGGCAATGTCACAGTCGAGCATGTAACGACAGATGGCAAGGTTCTTAAAGCAGAAACTCCTGTCTTTAGCGAGAACCAGTCAACTGGCACAGCTTATGAAACGAAGAATGAAACTGAATTGAAAGACGAAGCAGGCAATGTTTATGTCTTCAAGGAACACAAAGCAGATTCAGCCCCAGTTTCAGGCAAGGTTACTGAGACAGCACAAAAAGTTGTTTACGTTTATGAGTTGAAACCAGTCGCTCCGACTCCAACACCAGAAGTTTCAAAACCAAAATCTACTACACCTACTACACCAATGCAAGATAGCAGCATCCCAACATCAGTGGTTTCTACAAATAAAGCGCAATTGCCGAATACTGGTGAAGATAACTCGGCAGCTTTTGCAACACTAGGTACAGCTATGTTGGTGGCTACATTTGCACTCAACGGAAAACGTCGTCAAGACGAGAACTAATAAAGCGTTTTGCAATGTATCTTTAAAAGAGGGGATCATTTTTTACCATCAAGCTCTTTGAGTGGCAAGTAGAATGGGTAGCTTTTTGAAGCCTCCTGTCAACCGTAGAGGGCGACTTATAGATTGATTCAAAAGTCTAGGGAAAAATTAGTCCTTACATATTAAAAAACGAGCAATTCCAATTTGGAGTTGCTCGTTTTCCATTCCATAAAACTTATTTTTGGTGGTTTAATTGCAATGTTTAAAAAAGGTCAAAGGAAAGAGAATTCCGATATTAGGGATGTGTCGAGGGTCAAATTATTAATTATAGTCTTTTAGTACGAGGAAATGAGCCGCAGGCATAACTGAAGTTAGGCAAGGCTTACGTCGAAGTAATAAAAGAAAAACTAAATGATGATATTTATAATTTCACACAGAGGTAGTCTTTGGTAAGGATTATCTTACATATTGTCTATAACTAAACATTGGCAAGTCATCATCTTGATTTACCAATTCATTCACTTGAGCTTAAAGAAGACTTTGTGCTTTTATTGTGTGAGAATGTGTCATCTCTTCAAAGTTTTGCTTGATGTAGTGCAAGGTATTTCAAAAGAAAAAGTTGTATGAATTGGCAGTTTTAGAACAAGATAAAAGTAAGTTGTTAGGGATGACACAGTATTAACTTGAATGAAGTTCGGTGAAAGTTTTTAGATGTCGCTGGAGGTGAGGTTTATAGCTAGGGATACAAATCACGTTTTCGCGGATAGCTGTGACTTTCTCAAAAAAATGCTTGACCAGTTAACGTTCTTGTTATATAATTAACTGGTTAAAGAAGGAGGTAATTATGTTTAAGAAAATAGTAGGGACCTGTCTTTTGGCCTTATTCGGTTTTGTTTTAGCGGCTTGCTCGGCTCAGAATGAAGTAAGTCAAGTGCAACCAGGAATGAAGATAGTCACCTCATTTTACCCGATTTATTCACTGGTTAAGGAAGTGTCAGGGAGCAAAAATGATGTTCGAATGATTGGTTCAAGACAGGGTATACACTCTTATGAACCATCGGCTGCAGACATAAAGGCTATATATGATGCAGATGTTTTTATCTATCATTCGCGAATTTTGGAATCCTGGGCAGGACGTTTGGAGCCTAATTTGCAAGGTTCATCTGTTAAGGTTTTGGAGGCTTCGACTAATTTACCGCTGACAAAGGTTCCAGGGTTAGAAGACGTAGAAGCCGGTCAAGGGATTGATGAAGCTAGTTTATATGACCCTCACACATGGTTGGATCCGGTTTTAGTTGGTCAGGAAGCTGTTGCGATTGGTGAACTTCTAGCAGAAAGTGATCCTGAGAATGCGGATTATTATCGTCAAAATGCTGCAACTTTGGAAGAAAAAGCGCAAAAGTTGGCAGACAAGTATAGTCCAATCTTTTCAAAAGCTACATCAAAAACATTTGTCACTCAACACACAGCCTTCTCCTACACCGCGCAACGCTTTGGGTTGAAGCAGTTGGGAATCGCAGGAGTTTCAGAGGAGGAACCAAGCCCTAGACAGTTGGCGGAAATTAAAGAATTTGTTGACACCTACAATGTGCAAACAATTTTTACAGAAAAAGGTACCTCGGATAAGCTTGCCAAGGCATTGGCGAGTTCGACAGGTGTGGACTTAAAAGTGTTGGATCCTCTTGAAGCAGATCCAGAAAATAATTTAACCTATCTAGAAAATCTAGAGCAAGTCTTAGAAACATTAGCTCAAGAGTTAAAATAAAAGGTCGAATTCTATCGACCGAAAGGAGAAAAAATGAAGAAAAAAGTAGTTGTTGGCTCTGTAGTTGCCCTTGTTTTAGGGATGAGTCTCTGTAGCTATCAGCTTGGACGTTTCCAAGCGATGGAAGAGCAAAAAAATCGTGTGTCCTACATTGAAGATAGTCAAAGTGCACAAAGCACAGTCTCGGAACAATTAACACCTGATCAAATTTCTGCCAAGGAAAATATTGATGCCGAGCAGATAGTTGTTAAAATTACTGATCAAGGCTATGTGACATCACACGGCGACCATTTCCACTACTATAATGGTAAAGTCCCTTTTGATGCGATTTTTAGTGAAGAATTGGTCATGAAGGACCCGAACTATGTTTTACAAGACAGTCACATCATCAATGAAGTCCAGGATGGCTACGTCATAAAAGTCGACGGGAAATACTATCTCTATCTAAAAGACCCTAGCAAACGTAAAAATGTTCGTAGCAAAGAAGAAGTGGAGCGGCAAAAAGGGATCTCTTCTGCTGACAGTAAAAATCAGGCAGCAGGAAATAGTAAAGACGGCCGCTACAGAACAGACGATGGCTATGTCTTTAATCCGACAGATGTTATTGAAGATACGGGAGATGGTTTCATCGTTCCACACGGCGACCATTTCCACTTTATTCCTAAAAAAGATTTATCAGCTGCCGAATTGAAGGCTGCTCAAGATTACTGGAATCAAAAAGGAAGTGTGAGCTCGGCTAGTGGTAGTCAATATGGCGATAGAAACAATAGAGCTCAACAGACAACAATTAGTGCGGGGCAAGGTCAGGATTTGGCTAGTTTATTGGCTCAATTGGATGCAACGCCACTATCTCAACGCCATGTAGAAGCAGATGGATTGGTATTTGACCCAAGAACGATTACGAAGAAAACCGCAGCAGGTGTCATCGTTCCACACGGCGACCATTATCACTTTATCCCATACAGCCAGATGTCTCCTCTAGAAGAGAAGATTTCTCGAATGATTGGTGTAAATGGAGCAGGTGTTTCTTCTGGCGCACAAGCAAGTCACTCCCAACACACACCGACACAACCAAATCGTCCAGTAACACCAATCGGCACGGTTACAACGCAACCGGTATCGCCTACACAACCAGTATTACCAACACAACCGAAGCAGTCAACAGGGAAAGTGGTTTCCTATATGGGACGTCAAATTCCTGCTTACGGAAAAGGGTTAGATGGTAAGGCATACTTTACAAGTGATGGATACATCTTTAGTAAATCCTCTATTACCTCAGTTGATGATCAAGGGTTGATAGCTAGTCATGGAGATCATTTCCATTATGTTGGTTTTGGCGAACTCGAAGATTTTGAAATCAAGCAAGTAGAGGAATGGGTTAATGAGAAGGCGGGCAAACAAGTGCCACCGAAAACATCTGAACAAGTAGGAAACGATGCTAAACCCACAACACCAAGTCAAGGGAATGATTCAAAACCTGTAAAACCAATTCAAGAAGAAAACCGCCCTGCATTTGAATACAAACAAGTAACGGCTAAACGTAAATTGGCTGGAAAAGTTGTTTATGAAATGGAAGTAGGTGGAAAAACTTATACGTATGGTCGTGACGAACTAGATTTGATGAAGATCTCTTTTGCTGAGTTGACTTTGGCAGAAAAAGATAAGCAGTATATCTTTGATATTGCACCGCTTGCAGAAGGAGATCTTACACCAGCCATGTTGGTCGGTATGGATCAAATTCCGATGAAGGGAGCGAATGCGACCTATGATACTGGACAATCCTTTATTATTCCACACATTGATCACATCCACGTCCTACCTTACACATGGTTGAGTAAGGAACAAATTGCAACGATCCGCTATATCATGCAACATCCTGAAATTCGTCCGTCTGCTTGGACTACAAGTGGACATGGTGATGGAGAAGCAACAGATCTTGTTCCCCCAATTCTAAATGCAACACCTAAAGCAAACCGCTTAGGATTGAAAAATTGGCAAATCATTCACACCGCAGAAGAAGTCATGGATGCACGTGCAAAAGGGAAATTTGCAACAAATGACGGCTATATCTTCTCGGCGGAAGACGTACTAGATCCAGCAAGTTTTGTCTTTAGTCAAGCATTCAGTCTACCAAGAGCGACAGGTGGTTCTCTGCGTTCAATTTCCAAGAAAGATTTATCTAAAGAAGAATTGGAAGCTGTACAAACTCTTCTTGATAAACGAGACGCTGAAGAATTGGCGAAAAATGTCACACCGATTGAGAAACGTGCAGGTTTGAAAAATTGGCAAATTGTTCACTCGGCAGAAGAATTGGCAGAAGCTAAGGCAGCAGGAAAATATACAACGAAAGACGGCTATATTTTTGACCCAGCAGACCTATTAGATCCAAAAGTGAAAATAGGTACGGATAACTATCGCATCCCACGTGTGATTACAGATGGTTACCGTCGGATTAACAAGAGTGATTTGAATTACTTAAGCGAGCTGATCCCAGCAGAGGCTATGGTAGCTCAACGTGAGAAATCTAATTCTAGTTTACCGTCAACACCTGCACCAACTGAAACAGGAGCAAGTGCAGGCGAGATAACAACGCCAGAACAGCCACAAGTTGCCAAAGAAACAGCAGAGGAAATTTACAACCGAGTTGAAGCGAAGAAAGTCGTTCCTTTCGAAGCACTGACCTACAATGCTGGCTATGCGACCGAAGTACGCAACGGGACTCTGGTAATTCCGCATCAAGATCACTATCACTATGTATCCTTTAAATGGTTTGATCAAGGTAGTGCAAGAAGTCCTGAAGGGTATAGTCTAGAAGATTTCCTAGCAACGGTTAAATACTACATGACTAATCCACAAGAACGCCCTGTTTCAGACGATGGCTGGGGAGTATTTACACCAAGTACACCATCTGAATCAACAGAAGAAACAGAGACGGAAGAAAGTGATGAAGAAATTATTTCTGAAGAAACTGAGGAAATTGACGAGTTCACAGAAGAATTAAAACGAAGAGCAGAAGAGTTTGGCATGGACTTCAAAACCTTTGAACAAAGTCTGGTCACGCTCTCAGACCGTTACAAAGTTTCTTTTGAAGCTTTCGAATATGATGCAACAAGCAAAGTTGTTCGACTTGTAGATAAGGACGGGGTCAAACGGACCATCTCCCTTCCAAGTTTAGAAGAACAAGTATAGTAAACAAAATACCTGTAGCGCTGAGCTCTGCAGGTATTTTTTTACAGAAAAACGATAAAGATTATCTTTGACTATTTGCCTTTTTTAGCGTAAAATAGAAAGGAAAGACAAAAAAGGAGAACAGCCTTGGAACTTAACGTATTTGCAGGACAAGAAAAAAGCGAACTTTCCATGATTGAAGTAGCCCGTGCTATTTTGGAAGAACGTGGACGTGACAACGAAATGTATTTCAACGACTTGGTCAATGAAATTCAAAACTACCTTGAAAAATCAAACAGCGAGATTCGCGCAGCCCTCCCAACCTTCTATTCTGATTTGAATGTGGATGGAAGCTTCATTCCACTTGGCGAAAACAAATGGGGATTACGTTCTTGGTACGCAATCGATGAGATCGACGAAGAAGTGATCACTCTTGAAGAAGATGATGAAGATGCACCAAAACGCAAGAAGAAACGCGTCAATGCCTTTATGGACGGTGATGATGATGCGATTGACTATGGACATGATGATCCGGAAGATGAGGACAACTATCCAGGTAGTGTATCATCAGAATACGATGATGAAAATCCAGATGATGAAAAAGATGAAGTTGAGTCTTATGATTCAGAGATCAACGAAATTATTCCAGATGACGAATTGGATGAAGAGGATGTTGATTTAGGTGAAGATGACGATGAGTATTCAGATGAAGAGGTCGTCGACGAATAAGAATTATATCCCCATAGATTCTTAAAAATAATTTGACAAGACTACCAAATTACGATAAGATATTATCGGGCACCTCTTTTGAGGTCGGAGCTCCCTAGCGATAGGGAGCTATTTTTGTTTTTTCTTCAAGTTAACAGGAAGTATCCCCACAAATCGCTTCCTATTAGCCTGAATCGTAGAAAAGGAGTTTGCATGACAAAGTATATTTTTGTAACAGGTGGTGTTGTTTCCTCTATCGGCAAAGGGATCGTAGCAGCCAGTCTAGGTCGTTTATTGAAGAACCGAGGTCTCAAGGTAACAATCCAAAAATTTGATCCATACATCAACATTGATCCAGGAACAATGAGTCCGTATCAACACGGTGAAGTTTTTGTGACGGATGACGGTGCAGAAACCGACTTGGACCTTGGGCACTATGAGCGTTTCATCGACATTAACCTGAACAAATATTCAAATGTTACAACAGGTAAAATTTATAGCGAAGTCCTCCGTAAAGAGCGTAAAGGGGAATACTTAGGGGCGACAGTTCAAGTTATTCCACACATTACAGATGCTTTGAAAGACAAAATCAAGCGTGCAGCTCGTACTACAGATGCAGATGTCATCATCACGGAAGTGGGTGGTACAGTAGGTGATATTGAAAGCTTACCATTCCTTGAAGCGCTTCGTCAGATGAAGGCAGATGTCGGTTCAGACAATGTTATGTATATCCATACAACACTCTTGCCTTATCTCAAAGCAGCAGGCGAAATGAAAACTAAGCCAACACAACATTCTGTAAAAGAGTTGCGTGGTCTAGGTATTCAGCCAAACATGTTGGTAATTCGGACAGAGCAACCTGCTGGACAAGGAATTAAAAATAAACTGGCACAATTCTGTGATGTCGCTCCAGAAGCAGTTATTGAGTCCTTGGATGTCGAACATCTTTACCAAATCCCATTAAATATGCAAGCGCAGAACATGGATCAAATTGTTTGCGATCACTTGAAGCTCGATGTACCTCCAGCAGATATGACAGAGTGGACAGCGATGGTAAACAAGGTTCTTAATCTCCAGAAAAAAGTAAAAATCGCTTTAGTTGGTAAGTATGTAGAATTACAAGATGCCTATATTTCTGTAGTTGAAGCTCTAAAACACTCAGGATATGCAAATGATGCTGCTATCGAATTGGATTGGGTCAATGCAAATGATTTGACAGCAGAAAACGTAGCTGAACGTCTAGGACAAGCACAAGGAATTATCGTTCCTGGTGGCTTTGGACAACGTGGCACAGAGGGGAAAATACAAGCTGTTCGTTATGCTCGTGAGAATGACGTGCCAATGCTAGGGGTCTGCTTGGGAATGCAGCTGACCTGTGTAGAATTTGCTCGTCATGTTCTCGGTTTAGAAGGTGCTAACAGCTTTGAATTAGACCCAGAAACCAAATATCCAATTATTGACATCATGCGTGATCAAATTGGAGTGGAAGATTTAGGAGGAACTCTCCGTTTAGGTCTTTATCCAAGCAAGCTCAAACGTGGCTCCAAGGCTGCAGCTGCTTATGATAATCAAGAAGTTGTACAACGTCGCCATCGTCATCGTTATGAGTTTAACAATGAATTCCGTGAACAATTTGAAAAAGCAGGTTTTGTTTTCTCAGGCGTGTCACCAGACAACCGTTTGGTAGAAATTGTTGAAATTCCAGAAAATAAATTCTTCGTTGCCTGCCAATATCATCCAGAACTACAATCTCGTCCTAATCGCCCTGAAGGTTTGTATACAGCCTTTGTTTCAGCAGCTATGGAGAATGAAAAATAAGTGTAATCATTATAGAAGAAGATTGGTATTATTCAATCTTCTTTTATATTTTATATAAAGAAACGTAAAAGATGTCAGTATTTATAGAAGAAAATACGAAATACCACTCCCATATGGCATTATTGTCTAGATGGTTTTAAGCATTATATATAGTATAGTATTGCAAAAGAATCAGCTAAATCAATACGTTTTGGCAAAAAAGGTAAAAATAAAAAATAAAAATTCAAAAAAGTGTTGACAAGGATAGTTCCTAATGATATACTAGTTCTTGTGTTAAGCGGGGATGGCGGAATTGGCAGACGCGCAGGACTAAGGATCCTGTGACCGCTTTAGGTCGTGTGGGTTCAAGTCCCACTCTCCGCATAGTGGATTAGCTAAGGCTAGTCCTTTTGTTTTGTCTAGATAAGTGCAGAGCACGATATATGCTAGGTCATAAATTCCAAGAATGATACGAAACGGGCATTGTTATAGCCTTTATGAAAAGATATGTGAAACTTTTCTCAAAACTAGACGGTTTCAACTAGCATTTTCAAAATAAAAATGGTAGAATAGGAAAGTATGAGGTGCAACCTCAAAAAATATTAGGAGGCTATCGAAATGCCATTAGTTTCAGCAGAAAAATTTGTCCAAGCAGCGCGTGACAACGGTTATGCAGTTGGTGGATTTAACACAAACAACCTTGAGTGGACTCAAGCTATCTTGCGTGCAGCAGAAGCAAAACAAGCTCCAGTTCTTATCCAAACTTCTATGGGTGCAGCTAAGTACATGGGTGGTTACAAAGTAGCTCGTAACTTGATTGCAAACTTGATTGAATCAATGAACATTACAGTTCCGGTTGCTATTCACCTTGACCACGGTCACTACGAGGATGCACTTGAGTGTATCGAAGTTGGTTACACTTCTATTATGTTTGACGGTTCACACCTTCCAGTAGAAGAAAACCTTGCAAAAGCAAAAGAGGTTGTAGAATTGGCACACGCTAAAGGTATTTCAGTTGAAGCTGAAGTTGGTACTATCGGTGGTGAAGAAGATGGTATCGTAGGTAGCGGTGAATTGGCTCCAATCGAAGACGCAGTAGCAATGGTTGCAACTGGTATCGACTTCTTGGCAGCAGGTATCGGTAACATCCACGGTCCATACCCAGCAAACTGGGAAGGTCTTGACCTTGACCACTTGCGTAAATTGACTGAAGCTGTACCAGGTTTCCCAATCGTATTGCACGGTGGTTCAGGTATTCCAGATGAGCAAATTCAAGCAGCAATCAAATTGGGCGTTGCTAAAGTTAACGTTAATACTGAGTGCCAAATCGCATTTGCAAACGCAACTCGTAAATTTGCAGCAGCTTATGAAGCAAATGAAGCAGAATACGATAAGAAAAAACTCTTTGACCCACGTAAATTCTTGGCAGACGGCGTGAAAGCTATCCAAGCATCTGTTGAAGAGCGTATCGACGTATTCGGTTCAGCGAACAAAGCTTAATGTAACTGCGAAGAAATCTCAGATTTCAAGCAAACAAAGCATAAGTTTCTTAGATTAAACCAAAAAGGATTTTCTTTCGAGAATCCTTTTTATTATATAGTTTATTAAGCTCGATCTAGTTCTTCGCCATGAAGAAATCTACGATAGAAGTGAGCAGAGAACAATTAAAATATAAACCGCTCCAAAGTTTTCATGACCATAATAACTTAGAGAACGAAGAATTATGGATGGGGCGCAAACTGTAGTATTAAAATATTTACCTATGAGTATAGATACTTTTAAAAAAATAAAAATGAAAATAATTCTTGCCAAGTCCAATCTTTTCTGTTAGAATAGTATGGTATGTGGTGCTAGCACATCCGATATATTTGATCAAATGAGGAGGAAGATACAATGGCTAAAGTATGTTATTTCACTGGTCGTAAGACTGTATCAGGTAACAACCGTTCACACGCTATGAACCAAACTAAACGCGCAGTTAAACCAAACCTTCAAAAAGTAACTGTTTTGATTGATGGTAAACCTAAAAAAGTTTGGGCCTCAGCACGTGCACTAAAATCAGGCAAAGTTGAACGCGTATAATAACAAAGTCGTTAGAAAAATCTAGCGACTTTTGTTTTTGGAAAAATAGCCTAGTTATAAAGTTGATGAGGAGCAAATTCGGTCACTACATAATAAACAGGAAAGAATATCAACTATATAGCCCTTCACATTGTTGTTGAAAAGTTAACAAAGAAGGAACGTTGTCAAAAATGAACTGTGTATTGATGTGGGAGATTTTTCCAAGGTCGAACATTTAAACTTAGATTGACATTAGGAGGAGCATATCCGTACGGGCTCTACAAGAAGAGAATCACGAACTGGAAGAATAGAGAGTGTTTAAAAAATGGTAAATTCTCAAAGTAAGTTCTAGTTCCCGTCCTTCCAGAAGTTACTTTGAGAAAACTGCATAACACCAATAGAATTTAGTCTCAGACTAAGTTCTGTTTTTGCCTAAAGCTGCAGATTCAAGGAATTTTTAGGGTTGAAAATGTTGAGAAAAAGAGTACACTAAAGTTACTGGCTCTGAGACGTCTCAAAGTAAGTT
>NZ_JAOTGI010000034.1:0-13484 GCF_044427255.1 Streptococcus sp. 2021WUSS126
CGAACCTTCCAAAGAAAGATAAAAAGCAAGGTACCTGTAAGCTTCACTTATAGAGTAACATAATAGTTGAAAAATAGGGTTAAAAAACCTCCTTTTTGTGCGCCCTAAATACAAAAACTATTCCCGTCTTATCATCAACTGCTCGGACGGGAATAGTTTCTTTTATTGCTTAAATGCTTAACTTAATGACATTGCCTAGCAGACCAATTTTATCAGATTCAAAGTCGGCGTGGTTCACAAAAAGCAACAATTGCACTCGCACATCAATTATTAAAAATAGCCTATATCCTTTTAAAAGAGCAGATAACGTATCCTGAATTTTTAGCACAGAAAAAGACTACTAGGGACGAGCTAGTAGCCTAACATAAAAAATTTTTCGCTTTGATTATATCATAGGGAGGGAGTTTTTGCATTCTTTTGAGTTTTCGTATAAGAACTCGACTGGTCTAAAAAAGAGTTCGTCTCCCCCCCCCCGCACAGTTAATTAGGTTAGATTTGGAGTGTAAAACACGAACAAATCTGCCAATCAACCACTGCGCTGAGATGTTTACACGAACTCTGAGAAGCGTGGCTGGACTTTTTGCCCAGCCTCCTTACGTCGAAGTAATAAACGAAAACCTAAATCTCTATATGTTTATGCACGAATAGTTAGGGATTGCCCATCTTCTTGGTAGAGGTTGATGAGCCCTGATTTGCAGGCACGAATCATGTCGCCAGGATAGATTTCACGGTCCAGCTTAATAGTTAAGAGTTCCATCGGCTTGTTGGCGCGGTCAATCTTTTCTCCATTTGAATCATGCAAGTCCTGAATAGTCGTTTCAAAATGACGGAAACCTGGTCCGTAAAACTCTACTTGGTCGCCTTCGTTGATAACATTACGCTGACGAATGGTTGCAGTCATGGTTTCCTTGTCAAAGGCCACTACTTCGGCGATGAATTTGTATTCTGGAATCTTACGGCGGGCTCCAAAGAGCTGCTCATTTTCACTCGGCGGGCTATAGTAGAAACCTGTTGCCAATTCACGTTGGGCAACCTTCCACATTTCATCAATCAGATCTTGTTTGATTGCTTCAAACTTTTCTGGGCTTTCAAGATAGGCATCTACCGCAGCCTTGTAGCAGTTGGTTACGGTTGATACATAGTGGACAGATTTCATACGGCCTTCGATTTTCAAGCTATCGACCCCATTTTCAATCATGTCTGGAATATGGTCGATCATACACATATCCACCGCAGACATGGAGAACTCCTCTGGGATTTCCCCCTTAATCGAACGACGTTCTTCGCCAAATGGGAGGTCATAGAGATTGTACTTCCAACGACAAGACTGAGAGCAGCCACCGCGGTTGGCATCGCGTTTGCTCATGTGGTTGGAGAGGACGCAGCGCCCTGAGTAGGAAATACACATGGCTCCGTGAACAAAGGCTTCAATCTCAACGTCTGTCCGTTTACGGATTTCAGCTACTTCTTCCATGGTCACTTCGCGGGCCAGGACAACGCGGGTCAAGCCCAATTCCTTCCAGAACTCAAAGGTTTCATAGTTAGTAGAAGAAGCCTGGGTTGACAGGTGGATTTCAAGGCCTGGTGCTTCGGTCGCACAAATGACGATGAGTGCTGGGTCGGAAACGATAACCGCATCCAAGCCCATATCCCGTAATTCACGGAACCAGGCTCCTGCCCCTTCTTCATTTCCCTCGTGGGTGACCATGTTGGCAGCTACATAGACCTTGGCACCGCGGGCGTGGGCGTATTCAATCCCTTCCCGCATCTCGTCCATGGTAAAATTACCAGCTCGGCTACGCAGACCGTAGGCCTGACCGCCGACAAAGACAGCATCCGCACCATAATCAATGGCTACTTTTAATTTTTCCAATGTCCCAGCAGGTGACAAGACCTCAGGACGCTTCAATGTTTTTGACGTCATGTAAAATCTCCTCTATTTGCGACGGCTTCCACATGAAAACGATACTTTTTCATGTGGAAACCTAGTGCAGAGTTTAGAAAATCGCCCAAAGGCGTTTTCGTGCTCTGACCTTACATAGTAAGTGACAGAGCTAACTCTGCCAGGTTAAAGTAAATAAATTGTGCTATAAATTGTGCTATAAATATTGTTATTTAACCTTATTGCGGTCAAATTCGTAGAAGCCTGTATCCAAGCCACGCTCTGCGGGGTGGAGCTTGCGCACCTGTTCATCCAAAAGGAAGGCCTGATCATAAGTGAATTCGCCTTTTTCAATCAAATCTCTTGCTTGAACAAAAAGCTTAACAATTTCAACAAAGTTCTGACCAGGGCAATAGATACCATCCAGTTTCCAATTATGATAACCATGTTCATCTAATTCTGACAGCTTGGTCATCATATCAATGTCATTGTTGATAAAGATATGGGTACCGTGCTTGTCCTCAAAGATAGAATAGTGGCTATCTGGGTCGCTCGGCTCAGCTAAGAAAAGTCCGCGTCCACGTGACAAATCTGTCTCATCAGCCTTTGTAAAATTGTAGTAATTCTGTAACAAGGTTCGTTTAGAATGGTGAATAACAGAGGCGCCGTAGACCAAGATTTCCGCTGGCATTTCCAAGTTCTTAGCAATATCAAAGAGTTCTTCCGACGGAATCTCTCTTGCCAAAACAGCCTCTACTGCTCCATGATCTTTCCAAAAGTTAATCTGACGGCTGGAAGTCACAAAGACAGATGTATCATAGATTAGCTTGAAATTGTAGCCATCACGTTTATTGATATAGAAAATTCCAGTATCTCCGACAACCAGATAATCAACCTTGATTTCCCTCATTAGCTCCATAAACGGTTTGATATTGTCCATCATATCTTGGTGCATGAGGGCATTGGCAGCGACCGTCAATTCCTTCCCAGCGCTATGAACTAGCTCTGCTATTTCCCTGAGTTCATCATAGGTAAAATTTGTTGGGATGCGAAGAGCATGGTCGGCTTCACCTACATAAATGCGGTCAACGCCTGCTGCAAGCAGTTCTTTGACCTGTTCAATACTTTCAGCTGTTGCTGTAATGATAATTTTTCCCATAAGGATAATTATATCAAAAAGAGAAATATCTGATAAGTGACTAGCTGTGTTTTAATATTCAGACTTTTCTAATATCCTTCTTGTAACATTATTGTAATATAAATGACATAATAATTCATCAATGATATGGTATTCTTTAAAGAGCAGAAAAGGAGACGATATGCCATTAAGACACTATCAGTCCCATGAGTACCAGTACGAAGAGTATATCCCGAAAGAGGAAAAGGCTAATTTTCAAACCTATCAAGCAAAAAATACCAATAAAGAACGTTTAAAGGAATTGTTGTTTTTTGTTAATATCGCATTTTTTAGTTTGATAACAGTCATCGCTAGTTATGTCTATCTATCCTTAGGCATTCCTGTTTTTATTGCCATCATATTGGCAAGTGCGACGGGTTTTCTTGGACTACGTTTGGTTCAAATTGGACTAAAGAAGAAATTTAAACCCAAACAAGTTATCAGAAAAAATTAATAATGAAGTATGAAGACAGAGAAAGTTATTCTCTGTCTTTTTTGCATGAACCACTGCCGTCTGTAAACAATTGATACTCAATAAAAATCAAAAATAGCAAGTCTAAGCTACTTATAACATGTGAAACCTTAATTTATAAGTTTGAGTTGAGGATTGTGGATTTCAAGTAGCTGTTTTCTTCTAAAAAAATAACAAAATCGAAACGCTCCATATCCACTTGGAGCGGTAGGTGGCTATTTTTGATTTTAAATGAGTATAAGTCAACTCTAAGTCAAGTATGCGACAAAAAATCTGGGTTTCCCCAGATTTGCTATTTTATAAATAGTCCCCTTTAACCACAAAGAAGCTGCCACGGATTTCGCCTGCTAGTTTGAAGCCGTTGGCGGGCAAACTTGAATTTGCCTTCAAATTCTTTGGGAATTTCAATGCCGTCTGACAATTTGAAACCGACCGATCGCTTGCCGCCTTCTTCAAGCGTATAGAGGACATTGACATATCGTCATTTGGTTTATCTTCTATTTCACCTTTTGGATGATTGGGAGTTGGAAAAATCTCCCTTTCCTAAGCTTAAAAGCTAAAGAACAAAGTCGAATAGTCTGACATTCTTTGCGATACTATCTAAGTCACATAAACAAATTTACTTCTTTTTTTATAAAAAATAAACTCCAAAGTAGTCCTAATAAACATAAAGCAATAAAAGGAGAAACCAGTATAGGTTTTACAATTGATCCCTCTGAGACTACTTGCTTAGTAAGTAGTTGATTTTCAATTCGGTGACCTCTAACTAATAATCGGTGGCTATTAACACCATAAGGTGTGCAAGTCACAAGGGTTACGAAATCCTCATTCGGATCTATCATCAAAGGAGATACATCATCTGGAGTAACCGTAATAATTTTATCAATTTCGTATGTCAGAGTGTTATCTAAAACTTGTATCATAAAAGTGTCCCCTATAACCAGCTGATCTAAATCAGAAAACAGTTTTGCAGAAGGCAAGCCCCGATGTCCTGAAATAGCAGCGTGACTTCCCTGACCGCCAATGGGAAGGGAAGTCCCAGCAAGGTGACCTACTGCTACCTGCAATACGGCATCATCCGTTCCGTGATAAATAGGTAACGTTGTCTGCAATTTAGGAATTTCTACATAGCCCATAATACCAGTATCTGTGATATTTAAAATTGAGTCATACTTTTTTAAAGCTACACTGTCTATATTTAAATTAGGTATTGTCCCCTTTTCGAGCGTGCTATTATATGCACTAACATTTTCTAAAATTTTTTGTTTTTCTTCTTTTGAAATATCCAATAATTTCTCAGAATAAGTAGCTACTGCTTCTGATTGATAATGTGAGTTCCAATAATCACTTACTGTTGGATATAATAACAATAATAGGCCAGTTATTAAGAAAAAGACTAGCAGACTCGTTATGTAATTATTTTTAGATTTGGAAATCATAATAACCTCATTTTGAAATAATAGGAAAAGAGGCTGGGAAAAAGGCCAGCCTCGCTTCTCAGAGTTCGTGTCTACATCTCAGCGTAGTGGTTGATTGGGTTTAACAGTCCACTGGACTGTTAAAGGTTGGAGATAGGAGCTGCAAAGCAAATCTCAGTAATTCATGTTTTACGCTTCAAATCTGACCTCTACGACTGTTGCGAACAAGTTAGCTTAATTTCCAACCTATTCCAAATTTACTTAAGGTCTACACGTTTCTTCGTCACAAGAAGGACTGCTGAACTGATTGCAAACAATGCCCCAATAAGGTAAAGCATCTTTGTCCCAACGCTACCTGTTGACGGCAGTAATGAACCTTTTTTATTAATGACATTTGTCGAGAGAGAGCCATCTTGCAAGTTTGAAGTAAATTTCAATTCTTCGTTACCTGACAGTTTGTTCAGTGTTGGCATTGCAGACTCAATAGTATATTCCGCAGTAATTGTAAACTCAAGTGGCTTGATTGTATTGTAACCACTTGGAGTGGTAGTTTCTTCTAATTTGTAGTCTCCAGCATCAAGGCCTTTAAATTCAAATTTAGTTAGTTCACTACCTTTTATTTCTTCACCAACCTTTTTCCAATCATTCTTTACTTTTTTATAAAGAGTAAATCCTGCACCTGTCAAAGCCTTCCCATCCTGGTCTTGCTTATTTACAATAGTTTGGTATGTAAAGACAATAACTACATCTTTTGGTGTTCTACCGTGCCCTTCAGAGTTAGGATTGTTTGAGTACACTAACTCAACTTCATTTCGGTTTCCCTGTCCACCAATAACAGCTTCTGAAGTTAATGTTGCTGTATATTCTACAACCACTTTAGTTTTAGAATTGATTTTTTGATTTTCAATAGATTTCAAATTTTCAATAGAGATTTGAAGTTCTTTAGGATTTTTACTAATTTTAAATTTGTCTGTGACTTCAACTCTATTTTTACCTTCGTTTTCTAAATAAATTTTAGCATCTTCATTATATTTCAACCCCTTAGATAAAGTATCAACAAATTCAAGGTTATATGTTTGATAATCATCAAAATTACTTGGTAGGGTTGCTGTCAATTTAAAAGGAACTTGGTCATTAAAATCATAATCTGCTGCATCTTGCCAATTTGATTCTACACCTGTGGTATCATTTTTATCTTTAACTTTCTTTTCAACGGTTGGAATGTCACTTTTTAAAGTAGCTTCTGCATCTCCGACAACTTTCAAAATAAAGCGAGTATAAGAAGTATTTGTTTTCTTATTCGTAGCTTCTTGTGAAAAATCTTTATCTTTAACTAGGTAGTAACCCGGCTTTAACCCAGGGAGAATTGTCTTGTCAGCAGTACTCACAACTGATTTTGAAGGAGCCCCTTTTAAATGTTTACCGGCTTCAAATGCAAACTCCTTAACTTTGTTAGAGTCGTCATTTTCCTTACCTAATAAATCTACAATATCTGTTACCTCTTTCTTTTCTTCAAAAGTAAAAGGTGTAACATCAGAGCCCCATCCAATATTTGAAAGTGTCTTACCGTCTTCTGAAATTTCACCTTTAAAAATTTGGTAGGCTTCATAGGTATGACCAGCTGTTGTACCATTGATTGTTAAACTGTAATTTCTAGATTCCTCAGCAGAAACCTTTAGAATACCCAAGGCATAGAACATGACTGTAAAAAATACTGTAAAGATTGTTATTAACTTTTTCACGAAAATATCCTTTCTGACTTAAAAAATTTTTTATAAAATAATTTCTCACCATTTTCTGCAGTTATAGCACAGTCTCTCCTCCTATAACGCATATAAATGAATCAACTATACAAATTAAATTTATAGAATAGTCCTCCCGCAACAACCAGTAATACTATTACTCCCAATAAGTAATACATGATTACACCTGGTCCACCTGTATTAGGCAACACGTATTTTCGGGTAGAGACGTTTCTTATGGTTATTATCCCCGAAACAATGGCTGCATTTTCTGGAGTAGTTACATCCACCTCATTATTCTCAGATTGATAGCTAGTGTTATAACCAATTATTGGATTCTCCTGTACGAAATAACTGTACGTAACAGTCTCTCCTTCTTCCTTACCTTTTTTAGGAAGTTCATGATATGTCTTACTCCAATTCATCGTATGATTGAGGGTCTCGCCACTCAAATAATCTTTTATAATTTTACGTCCGTCATCAAAATGAACTATTTGCTTCAAATCATAGCTAATTTCTCCGTTCACACGATCCGTTGGCTGCTTATCTGCTGTAAACCATTGTTTATTGACCGTAATGCTTGTCATATTTAACTTCTGGTTTTTTATTGTCAATATCCCCTTAACAATAGCTGCTTCTGCTGGATTTACCGTATCAGCATTACTCTCATTCAAATAACAAACACTATAGCCTGGTAGGGGGACTTCCTCTACATAATAAGCATAGCTAACCTTTTGTTTAGCTTCATTTACACCTGATATTGGTAAATTATCATACCGTTTTGTCCATTGTTCAGCCGCAGTTAAGGTCTGGTTAGCTTGATACACTGTTGTTGTCTTCGTTCCATCTTCTGTCGTGGAAATTTGGTTAAGATTATACGTAATGGAAGAAATTGTTGGTTCTCCAATCTCACTTCCATCCTCATTTAACCACTGCTTCCTTACAGTGATTGATGTTTTTGTTGGCACAACTTCTTTTTTATTACTAATGGTAATAACAGGGGTTTTACGCTCTGCTTCTCCAGCTGATTCAGCCTGTGATGCAACAACACTTGCACTAACACTAACTGAATTGCTACTCCATCTTGTAAATCCCCATGTCGCTGTCATATTGGTAGCAGCAGTTGGAACCCGTAATTTTTCTGTAATTTTAATTAAGAAACCATTACTATACTTACCAGTCGCATCATCATAAAATTCATTCTTTTCTATGATGATTGCAGAGGAATTAGGATTATATTGAGCACTAGTTATTTTCTCTAATCCATCAGTCCCTCCATGCATACTATCAGGCATATAGGTATGTTTAAGAGCATTTGGAACCTTAAATATTTCAAGGTTAGTAATATCAGTTTGACCTTGGTTATCAAGAGTAATTTGATGTTTCCCCCAAAGAAAATTGGCAACATAATCTCTAGATAGATCATTCCCGTTATTGATATAAATAATTCGTTCAACTTCTCCAGTAAGACGATTAACAGAGGCTACCTGATTACGAATTTTTAATCCTTTAGCTACACCGCCTGGCATCTCTCTGGAAGCCCCATAATCAATATAAAATGTTTTTAAAGGTTGAACTTGCCCATCTATAACATTTGTAAAACTTTGTTTACCTGAATAAGGTACATTCTTCAAATCCGCTCCCATAGTCGCATAACTTGCTGAAAGCTTGATATTCTGTTCTCGTCGTACATAATCATTAAATGTATAAATAAAGCTATTTGTCGCTTCATCATACCTTCCTGTAGCTACAACCGTATCTCCAACTTTCAAAGGAATAGGCGGTAAAGTACGTTCTCTAATCCCTGTAGGTGATAATTTACTATCCAACTTAATTGTGAAGGAATCTCCCGGTTGAGTATCTGGTTTAACTTTAAGTTCAAAAGCTAACTTTATAAACTCTCCACTGGTCATCCACACTGCATCTTCATTATCTTTTTTTGTATCACTTCGCGTTGAAGTCAGCTCGTATTTTAATACTTCAACTACATTTTCTACTTTAGGCTGCCTAATAATAGTATTACCACGGGACTCTGATATTTTCTCTTCAGATGTTGAATTGGTGGATTTTATATATTTGGCTTCCACAATTCCGTAATGATTAACTCTGATTTCATAGTAATCATTCAATAACTGATAACCTTCAGGCGCTTTAGTCTCTCTAAGGGTATACGTTCCTTTCGTTAGATTTGAGAATACCGTCCCCTTTGAATCGTTAGTAGTAGTTATCGTTTGCATAACTTTACCAGTTGAATCAGAAAGAGTAAATACAGCACCTGCTAATGCCTTCCCTTTCTCATTTACTTTCTTCAAAGTAAAGCTTCCACTTTGTTCAGCTATCTGAACATTTGACGCCGAGCGTAAAAAGGAATCCATTGAGACAGTTGCTTCTGTCACTTCTCTTGTTAATACAAAGGGATCTTCCTTGCTTCCATTCCCTGTTTTATTTACCAATTCACTATTTGTTGCTGCTCGTTCAATTATTCGATACGTCGCTGAGGAATTTGCTACATTTTCCCATACTAACTGAGTAGAAGTTGCTTCATCCGGCGCTTCAATACTTTGAACAGCATTTTCAACTTCTGCTATTCTCCATGAACCATCTTCATTTTGAACTTGCAATTCTATATCAATAACGTCATCACTATCAAACTCATTCCATTCTTTTCTTGCATATAAAGTGATAGGCTTTTCAGCTGTCTCTACTAGTGTGTAGTTGAAGAAAGAATCTGAAGAAAATTCAATACCGGTGAGCCCTGTTTCATCTGTCTTTATTTCTGTTTTATCTGTTAAATCTTCAACACTATCTAAATCATTATTTTTGAAATGATAGAACTTCCATTTTGTCGAGCTTTTTTCTACAGGTATACTATTTTTAAATGTAAATGAAACTCTCACTTCTTTTTGAGGTTCGATTTTTTCTCCTGATTCAGTCAAAAAAGAAAGTTCGTAGGAATGAGCCTGCTGAACAATCTGAGAATTTTCCTCAAGAATAGATGATACTCTATCACTATATTTTGTACTATCTTCTGAAGGTAAAACCTGTAATCGAACAGGCTGTTCAAATGTATGAGCCTCATAGTTAACTTGTACAGTTATATTTTCATGTTCAGCGAATAAGCTTCCAGCAGATTGAACCTGTACCAACTGTGACTCCGCCTGTTCTTCTTGAACTGGCTGTTCTACTGTTGTTGGCTGATTATAGACTGATTGCAGAACACTCTCCTGACTGTCCGTCTCTAAAGTAATGGCTGGTAAAATCAGCAAATACGATATTCCAAAAGCCATAATTATTGACAACGCCATAGTTATTTTTGCAGTCTTTTTCTCTCGAAAGTATTGCTGAACAAATTTAAACAATCTTTCCCATAATATTTTCATGTTTTATATCTCCTTCCTTTATTTGATTACTCCCATTTTATGAAATGGCCATATCCGAAAGGTTAACTTTCCAACCAGTTGCTCCTCACCAATTGACCCAATAGCTGTATTTCTAGAATCAATAGATACACTGCGATGATCTCCCATTACAAAATATTGACCTTCTGGAACCTGGTACGGTAGTTTAATATCCGTTTGACCATAGGCCTTATCTTTAACATAGGGTTCGTCTAATGTTTTTCCATTTACATAAACATTCCCCTGCTCATCTATATTTACCCACTGACCAGAAGTGGCTACTACTCTTTTTACCAAAACCTTATTATTGTAGTAGAATGCAACCATATCTCCAGTTGAAAGTGTATTTGTCTTCACAGTTGCCACCATATCACCTGCTTCCAGAGTAGGAGACATAGAACTTCCATAAATATGCAGAACTGGCAACCATAACATGGCTATTAATACTGCAAGTGCAGCGACAGTAACAAGCGTGAAAATAGTATTTTTTAATGTCTCAAGATACCGCTCTTTATATCGTATTTTATCCAGCTCCTCTGACATTATTGATATACTGGGTAAATCTGATATGGTAACATAATCCTTATTTTTATTAGTCGCCATCCTCATCTGTTCTCCCTATTTCACAATTATCAGATTGTTTATGTGTAACTTTTTGAACCTGTTCAAGATAAATATTTGCAGCCAATTGTGCTTCTTCAAAAATCCTAGTAACTGCTAGAGACGCCTCCGCTATCGAACCAATTTCTCCCAAAACCGCTTCGCGATACTCAATTCTTTTTTCCAAATCTACTAATTTTGCTTGATAAGACTCTATTTCCTTTGCCTGCTCAACCAAGAGTTCAAATAATTCAGAACGCTTCAGTTTTCTAAGGTCTTTTGCATTTAACATTGCTTCTTCCTCTCTCCTTTTTGCTTATATTGCTTCCGCTATAAAATATATGCTTGTTTACTTCTAAATATCACCTATCAATCAAAACATATAAATTTTTTGCAAATATAATACAATCAAATTAGCCTGTACATGATACCAAGCCAATCCTTAGTTTGTCAACAATGCCAATTTCTTAAAAAAACACAAAAAAATCAGAACTTTTTGCACATATATGTTTAAGTCAAAATATGTATGCAAATTGAAAAACTACATCCTTCTGATTTCTCAAACAATTCCATTAATATAAATATTTTTTTCATAGCTAGTGCATCACTAGATTCCCCTCATTTGTTTCATATATTTTTTTGAAAAAACATACAAAAAACAAAGAAAAAACAATTTATTACATTACCCTGTATAAGGGATAAATTGTTTTTAGTAATGATTTGCAGATTGTAACTTATTTAAAATTGAACATCCTCCAACTTTAGATTTTTAGAAACGCATACACTGCTCCTATCTAGCAATAAATCGGAGAAGAAATATTTCCTAACGAATGATAGAGAAGTTCTTTAAATATAACGTAGAAGCTGTATTTGATAACAAATGTTTCTAACTAAATACTATTCACAAACCTCTATTACTCTTATGTGGGTCTATGAGTTTTATCCTATTATTACTCAGATAAGACTAGGAGTAAAAACCGTTCTATTAGCAATTTCACTGAAAACGTCCCACAATCACCTAAAACATTATAAACACAAAATGAAAGAGAGAAAGAACTAGACAGATAATACTCAATGAAAATCAAAATCAGACTAGACGACGAAGATGCAGATAAAACTGAAGTTCATCAAACCAAGTCAACAACGTCTGATTTTGATTTTCGAAGAGTATAAAAGAGTTCGTCAACAAGTCTTTATTTCTAGTTGTTGAGCTGAAACAATCTGTCTCCAAACGTTTTTACTACACTGGGATGTTGGTCAAACTTTGAGAAATAGTATTGTTTTTTTGCCTAGGCTCATTTTTGCATACAAAAAAACCTGATCACACGATCAGGCTTTTCAGGAGATTATGAAAAATATTTAGGATTGGGTATAGTATAACCAATATTACTAAAAGTCACATCCGTCTTAAGACTGATTTATTGAATATGACCAATAAAATGAGTAGAGTCGCTTAAAAATAGACTTATTCATACGAGAACTGCAGTCATAATTTAAGAACCCGTATTCACAGTTCAACGCTTCTATTCTAAAGCTAGTCTTTAAGCTACTCATCATTAGTTTTTTTCAAAATACAATCAACATCCCCTCAAAAATTACCTTGATTAGCTAAATCTGTCTCTTAATATGAGTACTTCGCTTGTAAATACAGGTTCTAAGAATAGAGCTTTACCCAAGCAGGCATGGATATATTTATTTTTATTAAACTCTCTATCTTATTTTGCACTTCTGACACAAGCTTCATAGGTCTGTTCCATCAACATGGTAATAGTCATCGGACCAACACCACCTGGAACTGGGGTAATATAACTTGCTACTTCTGATACTTCATCGTATTTGACATCACCGATTAGCTTGCCATTTTCATCACGATTCATACCAACATCAATCACCACGGCACCTGGCTTAACAAATTCCTTGGTCACAAAATGACCACGACCAATGGCAACAACAAGAATATCGGCCTGACGAGCAAGATCTGGCAAGTTTTTGGTACGAGAATGTGCAATCGTTACAGTAGCATTGGCATCCAATAGCAGCTGTGCCATCGGTTTACCAACAATATTAGAACGACCAATAACTAAAGCAGACTTCCCTTCCAGCTCAATCTGATATTCCTTGAACATTTCCATAATTCCTGCTGGAGTAGATGGAATCATGACAGGATGACCTGACCAGAATTTCCCCATGTTAGTCGGATGAAAACCATCCACATCCTTATCTGGGTCAATAGCCAACAAGACCTTCTCCTCGCTGATGTGGGCTGGTAAGGGCAATTGCACCAAAATACCATGCCATTCATCATCCTGATTATAGCGCTCAATCAAATCCAACAAGTCTGACTCAGAAATCGTATCTGGAACGCGAACAACCTCACTCTTGAATCCAGCAGCTAGAGCTGACCGCTCCTTATTCCGTACATAAACCTGACTAGCAGGATTTTCGCCAACTAAAATAACTACAAGACCTGGTACCAAACCCTTTTCTTCTTTTAATCGAGCAGTTTTCTCCGCCAAGGCAGCCTGCATTTTTACACCTAGTGCTTTCCCATCAATGACTGTCATACCTACACTCCTTTTGTTTTTTCTATTATACCCTAAAATTCTCCGACTGACTATACTTGTACAAAGTAGAATATAGCATATAGCAAAAAACTCCGAACAATATCTGATATACTCCCCTTATAGTGGACAGTGAAAAAACAAAAATTTTCACTAGAAACTATAAAGGGAGTTTTATTATGTCCAAAAGAAGTCCAAAGTCTGTCTCTGAGAAACTAGAAATTGTTCTACTCC
>NZ_JAOTGI010000035.1:0-11295 GCF_044427255.1 Streptococcus sp. 2021WUSS126
ACATCTATTTTTATAATCATCAACGTTTTCAAGAACGCAACAACGGCCTTGCCCCTCTTGAAATGAGGAACAAGGCCGTCGCCTAATCTTTTATTATTTCATTGTCCACTTGACAGGGAGCAGTTCATTTTCCAGAGAATTTTTTTGTTTACTTGCGAATAAATAGGTGAAGGGGAAAACAAGCTCCCTCCGCTAGACAATCATTCGTGAGTAAAAATAAATTATTTTTTACAAAAGTTTACGAATAGATAAGTGTGGGGGAAGCAAGCTCACTACTAATTCAAAAAAGTAAGATTTTTTTAAAAAATGATAACGACTTGCGAATAAGTAAGTGAGAGGGAAAACACCCCTCAAGGAGATACACACTTGAAAAAATAAATCATTTTCCAAATGATTTACGAATAAACAAGTGTAGGAAAAATGAAAGGAGAAGAAGGATGATTATAGCACCAGCTTTATGGATTTTATCATGGTGGAAAAAATAAGTTTGTTTTAATTTAGGGGAGTAGAGATGATAACAGTTCAACATATCCATAAACAGTTTGGAGACAAGGTTGCCTTAGACAACATTAGCTTTGACATTCAAGAAGGACAAATCTTTGGATTCTTGGGTCCCTCTGGCTCGGGAAAGACAACCATGATTAAGATTATTACCGGGCAGCTACCAGCAGATAGCGGAAAATCTTATCTACTAGGTAAAGAATCGACCCTATTGTCACCAGGGGACTTTGAAGCAATGGGCTTGGTCAGTGATTCAAGTGGTTTCTTCGAGAAGATGACCTTGGAAAATAATTTGTTGTTCTATGCAAAATTCTTTGGTGTCAGTTCGAAAGAAGTAGAGGTTATTCTACAAAAAGTAGGGTTGCTGGATAGTAAAAAGACAATTGCAGAAAAACTATCTACAGGCATGAAGCAACGAATGTTGCTTGCAAGAGCCTTAATCAATTCACCAAAAGTATTGTTTCTTGATGAGCCGACAAGCGGTCTAGATCCCACAACTTCAAAGCGGATTCATGAACTCTTATTGGAGCTAAAGGGTAAGGGGACGACGATCTTCTTGACCACGCATGATATGGCAGAAGCGACATTCTTATGTGATCAATTGGTTCTATTGAATCAAGGAAATTTGGTTGAAAAGGGAAGTCCGCAGGATTTGATTCATAAGTACAATGTCACTAAAAAAGCGAGGGTTACTTTTGAGGATGGTAGTGATACTGAGCTGTTGTTTAGTGAGTTGACACCTGAGAAGTTAGCTCAGGCAACCACTATTCACTCTTGTGAGCCGACTTTGGAAGACATTTTTATTCAACAGACAGGAGCAACCTTAAATGTATAAACGATTTTTAGCCTTACTTTGGCTTCGAACACAAGTCTTGGTGACCAATAAGAACATTCTATTGCCAGTATTGATGCCCTATTTCATGTTACTACTGTTTAAGTTTGTGATGAAAACAGATGATACCAAGGCAATGGATTTAATGGGAATTTGTTTTTCAATGGCTATTGGTATGTCAGTAGGAAGTCCTATATCAGCAATGATTTCTGAAGAAAAGGAAAAGAATAATCTGTCTACCTTGTTACTGACAGGTGTTCGCCCGAGTGAATATGTGCTGTCTATTTTGTGTTATCCTGTTGTCATTAGCTTTGTCAACCTCATTCTATTTCCAGCTATCACACAGGCTGATGTATCAGGATATATTCTTAGCTATTCGGTTATCATGCTTTTGACATCACTGGCTTCCATTTTAATCAACCTTTTAATCGGGGCAACTTCCCAATCTCAATCCAAGTCGCAGGTTACCTCGATGCTTATCACAATGGCAGTATCTATGGGACCTAGCCTGTCTTTGATGAATGAGACAGTGGGTCAGATTTTGAAATATAGTTTTCTAGGAGCTTATATTGAATTTTTCAAAAATCCCCATTTTGAACTTTTGAATCAAGAATTCTATTACCTATTGGGGTGGATTGTCCTGATTAGTTTGGCCTTGATTCTCTATTTGGGAAATTGGAGGAAATATTTTAGGAACTCCCTATCAGGAATAAAAGAAAAAATTCAATATTCTTTATAATATGAATAAATTAGAAAGGAGAAATTTATGGTATCAGCATTCATTATCGGTGTCGGTGTAGGAATTATTGTTTATTGTATTCAAAACTAATAGGAAATTGAAGAAAGAGTATTATATTATGAAGGAGGAGAAATACATGCTAGTAGCTGCAGTTACAGGTTTCGTTGTTGGTTATGTGGCGGCACATTATTTGAGACCATAATTGATGGTGAAATATGAGTATTAAAATTCTTTGGTTTTTCCAGAGAATTTTTCTTTTTGTTTACGAATAAATAGGTGAGGGAGTTATTGCTCATCTATCTTATTGATAAAAAGGGGAAACAATATGAATATGTTTAGGTCTATTTTTAAATCGATTATCTATAGAAGAGATGTTGCTTTGTTCTATGCCTTTGCTGGTTTACCAATCTTAGTTCCTATATTGTCCAAATTTTTGGTAGGCGTAAAGGCTGAATATACAGACAATTTTTTAGATTTTCTAGGGGCAGCATTGGCAACACAGGATGGGATTGTGTTACCAACATTGCTGTTATCCTTGATAATTTCCGCAGTTTTTAAGGATGAGATTGATAGCGGTATTCTATTTTTATATAAAGATCTGAATAGAACTCGACTTTTTAATGCAAAAATCATTAGTTTAGTGACGATGTATGCCTCTTATGTCCTTCTAACAATGCTGACAAGTGCGATTGCTTATTTTGGTTTCTTGAATGCTTATGGAAAAGTAGTATCGGATGATTGGAATAATGTACAGTCCACTCTCCTATCTATTTTTGCAACAATTTCAATCAATGTTATCGGTATTCTATTGGTTGCCATGGTTTCTATCAAAGCCAAATCCTTACAGGCAGTTTTAGCAGGAGTTTTTTGGTCGCTGTTTACAACAACTGCACCATTTCTCATTGGAGTTCATTATGTCGTACCGAATGGCTATGCTCAGATGAGCTTTAATCAGCCATTGCTTGCATGGTCCTTGGTAGCAGCTATAACGACATTTTATATTATTGCTACCTATCTCAAAGGCTGTTCGAACTTTGAAAAGCTGGAATTTTAGAAATAGTTAGAAAATGGAGTTACTTATGCTTAAAATCAATCATTTATCAAAACAGTTTGCAGGAAACGAATTTTACTCACTAAAAGATGTGAGTTTGGAGATCAATAAGGGCGAGATTGTTGGTCTGATTGGGAAAAACGGAGCTGGAAAATCCACGCTCATGAAATTAATGGGCAAGTCCCTAAAACCAAGTTCGGGAACCATTACCTATAAGGGTACGGATATTTTTAGCCAAGATAATTTGTTGGTAGACTTTGGGATTATGATTGATCCAGTCTTCTATCCAGAAATGACAGTTATAGACAATCTTAAGTTTTATTTGGACCTGCATGGGAAAAAAGAGCTCTATCCAAATATTGAGAAGACCTTGAAATTGGTAGAGTTATGGGATGCTCGCAATCGGAAACCAAAGGGATTCTCGTTTGGTATGAAACAACGGACTGCTTTGGCAATTGCCTTGGTTGCGGAGCCAGATTTCCTTATCTTAGATGAGCCGTTTGTGGGCTTGGACCCGATTGGTGTTCAGAAATTGATTGATATTTTGAAGCAGTGGTCTAGTGAGCGACAAATTTCCATGCTGATTTCGAGTCACCAACTAGGTGAGCTGGAGGCCTTGTGCAGCCGCTATGTCTATATCGAATCGGGAGAATTGGCCGAGGCTTTTGAAGGTAAATCTCATCCAAGTGTACTCGTGCAGTTGGATACGACTAAAAACCTAGATTCTGTAGAGGCTTTGCTCAATGACCATGTGGTGCTAGAGGGGGAAGTGTTAGAGATTTCCACTGCTACACCTACAAGTGAGCTAAATCAGATTTTTGGTGTGCTGGCTCGTCAAGAATTGATTGTGAAACTAGAAGTGAAAGAGAATCACTTGAAAGAAATCTTTACGAAAGGGTAGTGAGTATGAAGCAAATTTTTCCAGCTATCTTTAAAACGATTTGGAAGCGAAAGGAGACGCAGATTTATCTCCTGTTCACTTTGTTTCCTTTTATTTATCTGGTCACTTCATTTATTGAAGGGTCGAATTTTATGCAAATTCATGCTAGTGAGGGGTCGGTTAGTCTCGTTGCCTTTACGAATATGATGATGAGCTCTGTGGATAGTTTTATTCTTCCTAGTTTGACCCTGTATTTCTTGGCTATCTCTGTCTTTAGGAAAGAAGTAGATGAACATACCATGTTTTTATACAGAGATCTTGGGCGGAAGCAGATTTTCTGGTCGAAATATTTGGGTCTATTAGCAACAATTGTTATTTTCTATGGTCTCTTCTTTGCGACATCTGCATTTGTACATTATGTCAGGGTAATCCATCTGCCTTTTGGCAGTCCGTCCGTTTTTGATACTAGTTTGGCAGAGAGCTTGAGTAATGTGTTCTGTATTGTCGCTTATTTGCTAAAAGATATTTTATCAGTTAGTTTGGCAACGGCTCTTTGTTTGTATCTGAAAAATATTACCACAATGGTCACAGGATTTTTGGTGACGATTACGATGATGATTTTAGCAGTTGTTGGCGGTCCAGTTGCGATGCTTTTTCCAACTAGTTATATGCCTTTAGCGAGCGAAGGTCTTACAGGAGTGGGACTTGCTTACTTAGGAGCTATCGGTGTCACAATTGTTTACGTACTCGTATTTACTAAAATTGCTGTGAAAAAGTTCAAGAATTTGGAGTTCTAGGTATGAATAGAAGACTCGTAGGAGTGTTGTTGAAATCGTTCAATAAAACGATGTTCTTGTTTGGAATAGTGCTGAGTGCTCTTGGGGTTGGAATGGGTTTGCTTCTTCCCCAGTTTATTGGTCAGTTGCTAGATCAAACCTATTTAAGCAATCTATTAACACGACCAGAATTGCTGGCTGGCTTCATCCTTTTCTTTGTATCGGTCTATACGGTACAAGCTCTATCCAATTATTTCATCGGGCGTAGTGGTAGTAACGCACTCAAACAGTTGCAACAATATATTTATGAATCCTTGTTGACCACATCTGTAAAGGACTTGGAACAGTACCAATCCGGCGATCTTGCCAGTCGTTTGACCAATGATATGTCGGTTGTTCTGAACTTCATCACCGTTATTCTTCCAAATTTCTTGATGAATGGTTTGATGGTTATCGGGTCAATTTATTTTCTGTGGACCATCAGTCCGTGGCTCACGGGTCTTAGTCTCTTGTTGCTTCCTTTGTTGTCAATGGTTATGATTCCAATGAATCAGCGGTTGGAAGGTTACTACTCTGCTTACCAAGAGGGATTAGGGCAGGTTTCTAGTAGAATTAGTCATAAATTTACAACGATTCGTTTGATGAAGGCCTTTCAGGGAGAAAAGCATGAACAACGAGAGATGGGCAAGTCTTTTCAGAAACTGTCACAAACCTTTGAGAGAATGATTAGACTATCAGCGGTGCAACATACTTTAGTTAGTAGCTTGATGACAGGATTTATCATTCTGATGTTGCTTGTAGCAGGTATAGAAGTGACCAAGGGAGTGATGACCATGGCTACATTGACAACCTTCGTATTGTACATGATGCAACTGATTGATCCAGTAACAGATATTGCCTCTTCCTTAAATGAACTAACGGAGTTTCAGGCGGTGTCTAAACGTTTGGTAGAATTGCTGGAACTGACTAAGGAAGAACAGGTAGATACAGAGTTGGTTGATGCTACTAGTATCCACTTGGAAAATATTCGTTTTTCCTATCATACAGATCCAGTTTTGAATGGAGTATCGGTTAGAATTCCTGAAGGAGCTCATGTGGCGATTGTTGGTCCAAGTGGGGCAGGAAAGTCAACTATTTTTGCCTTGCTGATGAAATACTATCAAGACTACCAAGGAGAGATTCGAATTGGTCAACAATGCTTAAGTGATATTTCAACCAAGGAGATGAGAAGATTGATTTCCTTCATACCTCAAGATAATACTCTCTTCCATGGGACGATTAGAGAAAATCTATTGTATGGAAAGAACGAGTCTGTGTCTGAAGAGCGTATTGTTCATATTCTCAAGGAGTTGGGATTGTCTCATTTAGTAGCTGAGTTGGAAGATGGTTTAGATACTCGGATTTCAGAAAATGGGACAGGTTTGTCGGAAGGTCAAAAACAACGGTTTAGCATTGCGAGAGCCTTGTTGTTAGAGTATCCTATCTATTTGTTGGATGAGGCGACAGCAAGTTTAGATACTGTCACAGAACGTGTCATTAGCAAAGCGATTGACCGTTTAACAGCTGGAAAAACAAGGCTAACCATTGCTCACCGTTTGCACACAGTGCGTGAGGCGGATGCGATTCTGATCTTAGATAAAAATGGGCAAGTGGCTGACTATGGTCCTCATCAGCAGTTAGTGGAGAGAAATCATCTCTATCAAGATTTCTTAAGAGGCTTACCGCAAGCCAGTTAGTGAATGGGAGTCGATGGACCGACCATTCTAAGTCTAGGGTTACCTAATAATAAAATGGAATACTGATGATTACTTGTACAATAAATAGATAGGAGAAAAGAATGAAACAAACAACTTACACATTATCTTTGGGAGGAAATGATAGCGGGGACTCGAAAGTTTCAAAAATGGAAGAAAGGTTTGAAAAATATATGGAGGGAATGGCAGAGTGGTTACGGCGTTCTGGGAAGAGGAGTATTGACAAATGGTTTGTTCATGTGCGAATTGAGGAGTAAAGTAGCTGTGAGCAAAAATCACAGATGTTTTTATAAATAATGAAAAACACATGAAATGAATTCTGTTTTACTTTCCCTTAAGCTTGGCGAGTTATACTATATCCAAGCTAGAAATAGCAGAAATACTTTTCACCTAAAGGTGTCCCTAGCTCTAAGCCGCAAGCGACAAGAGCTAGGGATTATATAATCTCCTGGAAATACTGGATTCACTGAGTCTGGTATTTTCATTTTATGCTATAATGGTTTCATGACAAATCGAATTTTAGACATGGAACAAATGCAGGACGAGGAATACGTTGAGCGTACCCTGCGTCCGCAGAAATTAAATGAATACATCGGTCAGGATAAGGTCAAGGACCAGTTGAAAATCTTTATCGAGGCAGCCAAGCTCCGTGATGAAGCCTTGGACCATACTCTTCTTTTTGGTCCTCCAGGTTTGGGTAAAACCACCATGGCCTTCGTTATTGCCAACGAACTAGGGGTTAATATCAAGCAGACCAGTGGTCCTGTCATTGAAAAGGCAGGCGATTTGGTTGCCCTTCTCAATGATTTGGAGCCTGGAGATGTCCTCTTTATTGACGAGATTCACCGTATGCCCATGGCGGTTGAGGAGATTCTCTACTCTGCTATGGAAGATTTTTACATCGACATCATGATTGGGACTGGGGAGGCCAGTCGCTCTGTGCATTTGGAGTTGCCGCCTTTTACCCTGATTGGAGCGACCACTCGTGCGGGTATGCTGTCCAATCCCCTGCGGGCCCGTTTTGGTATCACCGGGCACATGGAATACTACGAACTGGCTGATTTGACGGAGATTGTCGAGCGGACAGCGGATATCTTTGACATGGAGATTACCCATGAAGCAGCGATCGAGCTGGCTCGTCGTTCCCGTGGGACCCCTCGTATCGCCAACCGCCTGCTCAAGCGGGTGCGGGATTTTGCACAGATTATGGGCGACGGTCTGATTGACGATATCATTACGGACAAGGCTCTGACCATGCTGGATGTGGACCGAGAGGGGCTGGACTATGTAGACCAGAAGATTCTCCGGACCATGATTGAGATGTACGGCGGCGGTCCTGTCGGGCTCAACACCCTGTCGGTTAATATCGCCGAGGAGCGTGAAACGGTGGAGGACATGTATGAGCCCTACCTGATTCAGCAGGGCTTCCTCATGCGGACACGGACGGGGCGGGTCGCGACAGCCAAGGCTTACGAGCACTTGGGTTATCCCTATACGGAAAAATAATGGCAGAGCAGATGGGACAAGTAGCCAGTTTATTTGGAGATTGGCCTGAGGCAATTATTTGGACCTGTTTAGAAGGCAGAATGGGACAGATTCATGTCGATAATACCCAGTCGCCCCAGTCAGCCCTAGCTCTCTATGGACGGCAGAGCTTCTTTGGTTTTTTGGCCGGAAAACCAAATGCGGACTTGCTAAAAATGTGTGAGGGAAAGGATATTATTTTAGTACCCCAAAACCAAGCCTGGTCAGACTTGATAGAAGGGACTTACGGAGACAGGATCCGGTCCTTTACCCGTTATGCTACGAAAAAAGATACTAGTTTTGACCTTGGGCATTTGCAGAAACTGATTGATGCCCTACCTGAAGAGTTTGACCTGAAAGTGATTGACCGTAATCTGTATGATGCCTGTCTAGTAGAAGAATGGTCACGCGATTTGGTGGGCAATTATGCTGATGTGGAGCAGTTTTTAGACTTGGGTCTAGGCTATGTCATCTTGCATAAGGAACAGGTGGTGTCAGGTGCCTCATCCTATGCCAGTTATTCAGGTGGGATTGAGATAGAAGTGGATACTAGGGAAGGCTATCGAGGTTTGGGTTTAGCTAGAGCTTGTGCTGCTCAGTTAATCTTAGCTTGTTTAGACCGTAATCTCTATCCTAGCTGGGATGCCCATACTCTGACTTCCTTGAAACTGGCTGAAAAATTGGGTTACCAATTGGACAAGCCCTATCAAGCATATGAATGGAGATAAGATGACACCGACATTTATTTGGGATTTGGATGGAACGCTCTTGGATTCCTATGAAGCGATTTTGGCTGGCATCCAGGAAACCTATGAGCAGTTTGGTCTTCCTTTTGACCGTGAAGAAGTGAGAAAATATATTCTTCGCTATTCTGTCAAGGATTTGCTGGTGCGTGATGCGGACAACTACGGTCTAGATAGCGATGAGCTTAATCGCGTACGTGCGACTTCCTTGAAGGAGAAGAATACGCAGATTCCCTTGATGGCAGGTGCGGCGGAAATCTTGGACTGGACAGCTCAGCAAGGCATTCAAAACTTCGTCTATACTCACAAGAGTGACAATGCTTTTCAGGTTTTGGAGGAATTGAGTGTCCGTCATCATTTCACAGAAATCTTGACCAGCGATTCTGGTTTTGCCCGCAAACCAAGTCCAGAAGCTCTGCTATTTCTCATCGAAAAATACGGACTGGACAAGGAAAACACCCACTATATCGGCGACCGTCTGCTCGATGTGGAAACGGCTATTAATGCGGGTATTCATAGTATCAACCTGCAAATTGATGGCGTGGAGCAGAATTGGAAGATTGTTTCTTTATTGGACATAAAACAAATATTAACAGATAAATCAAGTCATAACAACCTGTGAAAACGGGTGGCTTGTACACCAGCTATAAGCTGTTTCTCTCCAGCAACATCTAAAGACGTCCGCTGAACTTCGTTTAGGTTAGTGCTATGACTACTTGACTAATGCCCGTAATATCGGGCCTTTATCTTGTTATGGCTTCAAGCTATAATAAAAAATGAATCCAGCCGTCTGTTTTAAGAAGAGCATGATATGGAATTTGTGTAATATATTTGATATAATTTAAAAAGTATATTTGGAGGTGTGGTTTATGAACGATAAGGAATTTGGACAGCGTGTACGTCAATTACGAGAATCTGTTAGCATGACACGTGAACAGTTTTGTGACGATGAACTGGAACTCTCTGTGCGCCAATTAACTCGTATTGAAGCAGGTACTTCCAAGCCGACTTTTTCAAAGATTCAGTATATTGCAACTCGTTTAGGTATGGGACTTTACGAGCTTATGCCAGATTACGTATCCTTACCCGAAAGATATTCCAAGCTGAAGTTTGATGTACTTCGCACCCCAACTTATGGTAATGAAGATTTGGCGGAAAAGCGAGATGCCATGATGACAGAAATCTATGACGATTATTATGATGAATTGCCTGAGGAGGAGAAGATAGCAATAGATGCGATTCAATCACGAATTGATACTTTAGAGTCAGGTACAGCAGGCTTTGGAAAAGAGATACTGGAAGACTACTTTGAACAAATTTTTCGCAAACGAAAGTATGAATTGAATGATTTGTTGATTGTTAGGCTCCATCTTGAATATGTTAGGTTATCTAGCTGTGATTCAGAAATATTTAGACAGTTTTTGAAAATTATAGAGCATTTACATGAGCAAATCAATATCATCAATTCAAATGATTTATTTGTTCTAAGGGATACATTATTATCTTGTGTAAACATTTTGGGAAGTAAAAAATATTACGAACCAATACCAAAGATATTTGACAGTGTAGATAAGATTATACAGTCGACACAAGATTTTCAGAAAAAGCCCATTGTTAGTGTATTAAAATGGAAATATGCACTTTTTGTGGATAAGGATCGGGATGAGGCTGAAAAGCATTATCTAGATGCGGTGCTATTTGCAAAATTGATAGAAAATAGAGAGTTAGAACAAAAGATTGAAGAAGATTGGAGAGTTGACAATCAATAAAGTGACATTTTTGTCCTGTTGAAGAATTGTGAAAAGCATTATACTAAACTCATAAAGATTAAAGGAGATTAGTAACATGTTTAACTATTTGAAATTTTTTGGTCGTCTTGGCGGTAACTGGGGAACATGGGTTGAAGAATAATATTATTAAAAAGGGAGTGGGACAGAACTCGACCATTCATAGAAGAGTTCGTCAACAAGTCTTTATTTCTAGTTGTTGAGCTGAAACAGTCTATTCCCAGACTGTTTCACTCCCACCCCCGCACAGCTCAAACTGTCTGGGAGACAGTTTGAGGTTGGAGATGAAGCGAACTTTGTTCGCAACAGTCGTAATGGTCAGATTTGGAGTGTGAAAAACGAATTGCTGAGATTTGCTTTGCAAATCTTATCTCCAACCTTTAACAGTCCACTGGACTGTTAAACCCAATCAACCACTGCGCTGAGATGTTGACACTAACTTTGAGAAGCGGTGCTGGGCTTTTTGTCCAATGTCATTAAGTTAAGCATTTAAGTAGCTAAAGAAACTATTCCCGTCTGAGCAGTTCATGACAAAACGGGAATAGTTTTTGTATTTAGGGCGCACAAAAAGGAGGTTTTTTATACTCAATTAAAATCAAAAATAGCCGATATCCAATCTCTATGTACAATTGATTTGAGTTGATAAACAGTTAAGGTTTGAATAATCTCTTGAAGTTTATCGATTACCTCATTTAAAGTCTTAAATAC
>NZ_JAOTGI010000036.1:0-10635 GCF_044427255.1 Streptococcus sp. 2021WUSS126
ATATCATAATAGTTAAAAAATTGGGTTAAAAACTTCCTTTTTGTGCGCCCTAAATACAAAAACTATTCCCGTCTTATCATCAACTGCTCGGACGGGAATAGTTTCTTTTATTGCTTAAATGCTTAACTTAATGACATTGGATTAAAAGTCCCGTTTTTTGCTGTCTTCTATTTTTTGCCTAATTTTCTAGTCTTTTTGAGGGCGGCGGTGACTGCCTTGATAATGGCGTAACGGAAGCCTTCTTTTTCAAGAGCTACCACGCCTGCGATAGTCGAGCCACCTGGCGAGGTCACTTCCTGTCTCAGCTGGGCTGGGTGTTTATCGCTGGTTAAGACCATCTGAGCAGTTCCTGATAGGGTCTGAGCCGCCAAAATTTTCGCATCCTCCGCTGTTAGACCATTCTGCACACCGGCATCGGTCAGGGCTTCAATCATCTGATAGACGAAGGCTGGTCCGCAGCCCGCGATAGCCGTCGCAGCATCTATCAACTTCTCTGGCACTTGTTGTACCTTGCCAGATTTTTCTAAGATTTGTTCCAATAGCGGAGCGAGCTCTGGATTGACCAAGCTATAGGTTGTCATGCCTTGGCCGATAGCGACAGGTGTGTTAGGCATGATACGAATGAGTTTATCTGCCGATACAAATTCTGCCAGGCTGTCAATGGTCACTCCCGCTGCCATGGAAATCCAGATTGCTGAAGGATTCTGGCTAATCTGATCCTGCAAGCCTGACAAAACGGACTCAATCAGGTGAGGCTTGACCCCTAGGAAAATGACCTCGGCCTGCTCTGCTATTTCCCCATTAGAAAAAAGCTGACCGCCCAGCTGCTCTTGAAGAGCCTGGGCTTTTGCTGGGTTGTGGTTGCTGAGAAGGAGCTGGGTATCTGGCTGCTGGCTGACCGCTTGGGCCAGGGCAGCTCCCATGTTGCCCAGTCCGATAAATCCAATCTTCATCTTGTCCTCCTAACGAATGTGGCCGTCGCCTGTGATGATGTACTTGTAGGTGGTCATCTCACGCAGGCCCATAGGACCACGAGCGTGCATCTTCTGAGTGGAAATGCCCAACTCGCAACCCAGACCGAACTCACCACCGTCTGTGAAGCGGGTCGAGGCATTGACATAGACCGCCGCTGAGTCCACATGGAGTGTGAAAAGTTCAGCCGTTTGGCTGTTTTCCGTCACGATGGCCTCGCTGTGCCCTGTCGAGTGTTGAGCGATGTGACTGATAGCCTCTTCTACGTTTGAAACGACTTTGACAGCCATGATATAGTCTAAAAATTCCGTGTCAAAATCTTGGTCGCCTGCTGGTCTGGATTGGTTTAGAATAGCCTGCGCCTGACTGTCAGCACGTAATTCCACCTGACCAGAAAGAGCTTCTTCCAAGCGAGGTAGAAATTGGTTGGCAATTTCTTCATGGACCAACAAGACTTCCGCCGCATTGCAGACTGAGGGACGACTGGTTTTGGCGTTGACCACAATTTGAAGGGCCTTATCCAAATCCGCATCCTTGTCCACATAGACATGGCAGATGCCTGTGCCTGTTTCGATAACTGGTACAGTCGCATTTTCAACGACGGCTTGAATCAAACCTGTACCGCCACGTGGCACCAAGAGGTCAATCTTGCCTTTGGCAGTCATCAACTCTGTCGCAGAGGCACGGCTGGTGTCTTGGACCAGCTCAATGACCTTTGGAGAAAGACCCGCCTCTTCCAAACCAGCCTTGAGGGCAGTGACAATGGCCTGAGCCGAATGAAAGGCTTCCTTGCCACCACGCAAGATGACTGCATTTCCGCTCTTGATAGCAAGGGCTGCAGCGTCTGAGGTCACATTGGGACGGCTTTCGTAAATCATTCCCACCAAGCCAAAGGGAATGGACTTCTTGCGAATGTTCAAGCCGTCTGCCCGAGTGGATTCTTCTAAGACGAGTCCGACAGGATCTGGCAAGCCAATCAAAGCACGAATGCCGTCTGCCATAGCTTCAATCCGCTCCGCTGTTAAAAGCAATCTATCTTGCATGACCTGGCTAATCTTGCCTTGGGCATTCTCCATATCAATGGCATTGCCTGCTAAAATCGCCTCCGTCTGAGTAACCAACTGGTCTGCCATAGCCGACAAGGCCTGGTTTTTCTGTTCGGTTGTTGCAAGGTTGATAGAAGCCTTGTGGGCCAATAAACTATCTAATAATGCTTGTGTTGTTGTCATATTTTTCTCCTATTTAGTCTTTCAGTTTGCTCGTTCGTCAACATAATCAAGACAAACTGAATAACTATAAGCTCACCCAATCGTTGCGGTGAATGAGCACGCCTTCTGCTCTGCCATTTGCCAACTGGTCCTGCAAGTCCTTGGAGGACAGTTTGACCCGCCCTTTACCAATCAAACGGTGGTCTGCTTGGCTGTAAACTTCCACAACCTGCCCCACTTCAAAGTCGCCTTCAAGGGCTTTGACACCAGCAGCTAACAAACTGCGGCCTTGGTGCAACATAGCATCAACTGCTCCTGCATCCACTTCAACTGCTGCGTCTGTCCGAGCATAGAAGGCCATCCACTGCTTACGTTGGTTCATGGCATGGTCGTCAGCTAAAAAGAGCGTTCCACGATTGGCTTGGATGACCGCCTGTAAGAGGGCGGTATCCTCTTTTGAAGAGCAGATAAAGACGGGCACGCCTGACTTGGTCGCAATCTGTACCGCCTGCAATTTGGTGGTCATGCCACCTGTTCCGTTAGACGAGCCTGCTCCTGCTGCCATGGCAAACAAATCTTCCGTAATTTCCTTGATTTCAGGCAAGCGCTGGGCTGTCGGATCGCTGTTGGGATTGGCAGTGTAAAGTCCATCCACATCCGTCAAAAGTACCAAGAGGTCTGCTTTCAAGAGAGAGGCCACTTGGGCAGACAGGGTATCATTATCCCCCACCTTAATTTCCTCAATGGCAATGGTATCATTTTCGTTGATGATAGGAATAGCCCGTTGCTTGAGCAAGACCTGCAAGGCCTGAGAAGCATTCTGATAACGTCTGGCATCCGCAAAATCATCCTGAGTCAGCAAAATCTGAGCCGACACAATACCATCCTTCATCAGATTCTGCGTATACTCCTCAATCAGCAAGCCCTGACCCACTGCTGCCGAAGCTTGTTTCTCCGC
Source organism: Streptococcus sp. 2021WUSS126 (assembly GCF_044427255.1). Classification (NCBI taxonomy): domain Bacteria; kingdom Bacillati; phylum Bacillota; class Bacilli; order Lactobacillales; family Streptococcaceae; genus Streptococcus; species Streptococcus sp. 2021WUSS126. The sequence continues at coordinate 3,139 of NZ_JAOTGI010000036.1, forward strand.
AATCTTGGTCGGTCGCTTGTCAAATCCCAACCTCCGAAAACCAGCAGCAATCGAGCCCGAAGTCACCAGCACAATCTGGTAGCCTTTCTGATGCAACTGAGCCAGCTGATTGGTAATCCGAGCAATCTTGATACGGTCCAAACTGCCATTTTCTTGCGTCAGAGAACTTGTCCCAACCTTAAATACAATTGTTTTTTCTGTCATAATCTCTTCTCACAAAAACTAATATTTGGAAAATTATACCATATTTTAATCATAAAGAAAATCACTGTTATTTAGCAAGGAGAAAGGGAATATGAGTAGCATTAAAAAATGCTCGAAACAAAAGGAAGCCTTGCGGCTCCCTTTCAACTTATTCGAAAAAATCTTGAATAGCTCCTTCTATTTCTTTCGCATCTACACTTAACATTGAATAATCTTTCTCAAAGAAGGACAGAATTTGCCGTCCATAGCGTTTGGTGTGAACACGTGGGTCCAAAACCAAGACTAGTGAATCTTGTTTGTCATGACGATTGGTACGCCCGATGGCTTGTTTGAGCTTAATCATCATCATAGGCAGGCTGTAATCATAAAATGGATTTTTCCCTTCCTCACGTAGATGGTGATTAATTTTTTGCACAAAACGGTCTTTGGGATTATCGAATGGGAACAAGGAAGCCTTGTGGCTCCCTTTCAACTTATTCGAAAAAATCTTGAATAGCTCCTTCTATTTCTTTCGCATCCACACTTACCATTGAATAATCTTTCTCAAAGAAGGATAGAATTTGCCGTCCATAGCGTTTGGTGTGAACACGCGGGTCCAAAACCAAGACTAGTGAATCTTGTTTGTCATGACGATTGGTACGCCCGATGGCTTGTTTGAGCTTAATCATCATCATAGGCAGGCTGTAATCGTAAAATGGATTTTTCCCTTCTTCACGCAGATGGTGATTGATTTTCTGGACAAAACGGTCCTTTGGATTGTCGAATGGCAGTCTTGTGATGACCTGAATCAATTGGTCCTGGCTGGCAAAGTCAACTCCCTCCCAGAATACGCCTGTGCCGAGTAAAATTTGGCATTCCCCTCGTTCAAATTTGCGTTTGAGAGTCATTTCCTGTCCATGCTTGTGCTGGGCTAGGTGGGGAATGTTATTGTCTTCTAACAAATCCGACACCTGCAAGAGCAGAGAAATCGATGTGAACAAGACCAAAATCGGTCGTCCCAGCTCTGCTATTTCTCCTAAAGTAGTAGCCAAATAAGCTGCATGCTCCTCCTTGGTCCAAGCGAGGATGTCGGGGAGATGAGTCGGAAAAAGCAGCTGCTGGTTGGTCACAGTTTGAGTCGGTATCCAATCCAAGGTGACCTGCTCAAAGCCCAGCAGATCCGCCAGACTGACCTTTTTGCTGATGGTCAAGGTAGCGCTGATGCAGAAAATCTTGGTATCAGGCAGGTAGCTGGTCGCATTTAGGAGACTGTCCTTGGAGCCCCGCAAATAGGCAAGCCGCTTTTCTTCTAAATTTTTCTCCTCCAACCAAAAGGTATCGTAATAGTCTATGAGCTGATGCAAGTCGTTCAAATCAACATCTCCAAGCTCCACCAGGTTCTGACCAAGTTGATGAAGTTCAACCTTTTGAACCTCTCGTTGACCATGCTGACGAAAACGACTCAAAAAATGGTTGAGTTCAAACTGGCAAGACTCATACAAGCGTTGGTCCAAAATAGTCGTCGCTCTGTCCTTCTTACTTTGCAATACTTGTAACATACTTGTCAAATCTTGCGAAGCCGTCGCTAGATTTTCAGCAGCCAAGAGAAACTTTTGAGCTTCATCAATCACCACCAGACGCTTATCCATAAGAGGGTCTTGATCCTTAAGATGGTTGAGAAAATAAGCGTGGTTGGTAATGAGCAATCTACTAGAGAGAGCTTGTTGGTTCAACCGTTGCCAAAAATCCAAGCCCCCAAAAAGACTTTCTGGCTCCAATTTCCCATCGTGGGCAATCTCATCAAAATAAGCTTGATAGCGTTGTTTTTGCTTAAGCTCATCCAAATCACCTGTCGTGGTTTCACATAACCAGACTAGCACCTGCATTTTGAATTGATTGACCAGGCGATTATCATCCTGCCTCTGCAGGGTTCTCCAGTAGCTGTCTAACTTGATAAAATGCTTGGGCGATTTTAGAGAGACTATGGGAATACGAAATATCTCTTTAAGCTTGCTCCCTTCCTTTTCCATAATCTGCTCTTGAAGGAGCTTGGTCGGTACGGTGACCAATAAAGGCTGGTCTGACTTAGCAAGTAAAGGCAAGAGATAACCGTAAGTCTTCCCCAAGCCTGCCTGTGCCTGTATAAAATGCACTTTTTCTTCGTCAGCCAAGCGTTTTTCTACTACTTGAGCAAATGCAGTTTGTTTTTTTCGTTCATGCAAGCCGAGAAGGGCAATATTGGTCGAAAAATCTTCAGATAATCGGTAGGCCGACTTGATTTCTTCTGGCTTTTTCAAGACCAAGCCATGAATAGATTCTAAATCGTATGATAGGTTTTCTGACAGAACAGGCACCATTTCATCAATGACCAGACGGGATTCAAAGAGCAGATTGTCCGCCAAATCAAGAATCTTTTCAACAATAGACCTGGGTAAGCTCTTTATTTTCTCTTGAATTTTGATGAGCAAGCGCGCCGTAGCCATGGCATCTGATATGGCCGTGTGCGCCTGGTCCAAACCAAGTTCCAAATGCTCTGCAAGATTTCCCAAGCTGTATTTTTCAAAAGTCGGGAAAAATAGCTGTGATAATTCCACCGTATCTACACGTGGCGTCAACAGTTCATAGCCTTCAAAAAAGAGTGCTTCTGCCAAGAGATTGGCATCAAACTTGACATTATGGGCGACGAATATAGCATCTCCAATCATGTCATAAATGGTACTTGCTACCTGACCAAAATCTGGAGCCTGACTTAGCTGTTGGTCTGTGATACCTGTCAGATTCTTGATATGGTCATCCAGTAGCTCATAGGGATTGATGTCCGTTGCGTAACTGTCAATGATTTCTCCATTTTCAACGAGAACAATCCCGATTTGAATGATTTTTGCATCGGTACCTGTACCAGTTGCTTCCAAATCTACAACGGCATACCGATTGCTTGTTCTTGTATCTTTCATACTGTTCATTATAGCATATTCCCTCTCATGGAAAAAGCTCCAAACAAATTCCATGAAGAAGACGTGTTTTTTTGTTAGACTAGTAACATCAGTAACTGTTAGAAGAAGGAAAAAGAATGATTATTCACAAATCTGTCAATCCTGTCGCTTTTCAAAATACCTACTACCTTGAAAATGATACCCATCTGATTATCATTGACCCTGGGAGTGACTGGACAAAAATTCAAGCAACTATCGAAAAAATCGGAAAACCAATTTCGGCTATTCTCCTGACTCACACTCACTATGATCATATTATGAGCTTGGACATCCTGCGTGAGACCTACAATTTCCCGCCTGTCTATGTGGCTGAAAGTGAAGCCAGCTGGCTCTATACACCAGAGATGAATCTATCAGGTCTACCTCGTCATGATGATATGGAAAATGTAGTCTGCCGACCTGCTGAAAAAATCTTCCAATACCAAGAAGACTACCAGTTTGACGGTTTTCATTTCAAGGTAGTTCCAACACCTGGTCACTCTATTGGTGGTGTTTCCTTTATCTTCCCAGAGGATGAATGCGTCATCACTGGAGACGCACTTTTCCGCGAAACTGTGGGACGTACAGACCTGCCTACCAGCAACTTTGATGACCTGATTACTGGCATCAGAGAGCATATCTTCACCCTGCCAAACCACTACACTGTCCATCCAGGACATGGTCAAAATACCAGCGTTGGACATGAGAAAAATTTCAATCCATTCTTTAGATGACAAGAAAACCTGCCTAGTTCTGATTGAACCAGGCAGTTTTTTTACCCGTGCTACTAGTTAAAGTCAAAATAGCTTAGATTATAAGTCAGTAGGATTTGTGCAATCCGTAGCTGTAATCCGATCAGTCCTCTGGCAAAGAGTTGTTCTATATCAAACAAAGCGTATGATTCAAAAAAACGAGTTTCAATGGTTCGCCTCATGGCTAATAATCTCCATTTGTTATACTAATTAACTCCTTCCATGTTCTATCCTTCTGTTCCAAGTTGTCTTTAAACTCCTGACTAAATCTGCTAAAATCACAGATTACTGATAGCTTTCCAACAAGCAATTCACTACATAATCAGAAACTGGTGTAATAACATAGTTCAGAATATAGCCAGATAGAGTAACCTTCAAAACCATGGAACCACAAGTGTTTCAATACATTGCAACCAATATCTGCCTTCCTTCAAAAACTCTTACTTTATAGTTTCGAATAGGATGGAAAAGCTATCCTTGATGACAATAGTATCAGGTGAACATTGCTTACTCATTGCTTGATTCTCAACGAGTAGTAATTGGGTGTTTTTCTGGTTAATAGCAACAGAGATTTGGTCGTTTTTTTAATAAGTGAATTTCAGCGACAACCATTTTCCCGCATTCTTTATACTTGAACCGACGCTTTAAGGAGAGAGGATTATCAGCTGCCTCTAAGCAAAGGATTTTAGATGCTCTTTGGAAGTTGTATTTCACTATTTGTCCCTTTCAGGCAGGACATTTTGGAGACACACAATCTAAGTGAGTTTCCACATCATATTCAGTCATGATAGCAATATTTTTGTCTTCTATTCCGAGAAAATTTGTGATAAGATCTTCGCTTTTCTATTTCTAGGCTCAGGAATCAAGAGTCACTCCCCTAACTCTTGATTTATTCCATATGGCCTCTTTCTAATGTAAGTTTTGTCGCTTTTCATTATAGGTCATATGGGGCTTTTACATTTAAAAGGCTCCATAGCGGTTTTACCCGCTACAGAAATTATAGGACCATTTTTTGCCCATCCTCGGTTCATTTGTCACATACTTTACGAATCATGACGGACTAAAAATCATATAATAAAAAGATCCTATCCAACAAATATTGGAGTAGAATCTTAAGTTAATGATATTGGGGTATCCCCCCACCGTTTTCACGAGTTCTTTTCATTATTCTGTGGATGAGGGCGCAACCATCATGGATGTCTTGTTCAGTCACTTTTGCTTATATTATTAGTTTTTTACTGCATCGGTTGCAACATCCTCACCAAACCATTTTTGGGAAATTTCTTGGAATTTACCTTCTTTATATAATTCAGCAAATGCCTTATTAATGTTTTCTACGAGTGTAGTATCTGATTTACGAGCACCGACTGCGAAGGCTTCGTTTTCGAAACCTGCATCAATGATGTTGTAATCTGCGATAATTCCCTCTTGTTGCAAGTAATAATTTGCATACACACGGTCAATCAAGAGACCATCAATGCGATCATTTTTCAAATCAATCAAGGCTTCATTGAAGGTCGCATACTGACTTGCATCGTTATTTTGAACAATATCTTTCAAAATAGCTGGTTGTGATTCAAATACTGAATAACCAGATGAACCTGCTTGCGCACCCAAAATCTTATCCTTCATATCAGATACTTGGCTAATATTGGAAGATTTTTTAGTTACAAGAACTTGTTGGTTATCCATGTAGGGATTTGTGAAGAGAACTTTTTCCTTACGCTCATCTGTAATAGAATAACCATTCCAAATTAAATCAATATTCCCGTTATTCAATTCGGTTTCTTTCAAGTCCCAATCAATTGGTTGCCATTTTACAGTAATTCCATATTTTTCAAAGACTGCATTAGCCAAGTCAATATCGAAACCTGTGTAAGAACCATCTGTCTGTTCAAATCCCATTGGAACAAAGGTCTTATCAAAGCCAATCGTAACGGATTTTTCAGACTCGTAGGCTGTCCAATTATCAGACTTAGTAGCCGAATCATTGGAGCCACAAGCAGCAAGAGTTAAAGAAGTTACAAGAGCAAGAGCTCCAAGCATCATTTTTTTAATATTCATCATCATATTTGTTCCTTTTCTTAGTGTTTCGGTTCAATTTTGATGATTTCATCTGCGATATTCTCAGCAAACTGCATATCATGGGTGACCACAATTTGCGTGATTCCAGTAGCCCTATTTTCAAGAATCAGTTTCTCAACTTCTTTTCTTAATTCAGGGTCTAGGGCCGAAGTTGGTTCATCATAGCCGATAATCTCAGGATCAATCATCATCGCACGCGCCAAAGCCACACGTTGTTTCTGTCCGCCCGATAATGAAAATGGGTAGGCAGTTGCGTGGTTAGCAAGTCCAAGAGTATCCAAGAGTTTAAGGGCCTTGTCTTCCGCCTCTGAACGCGACATATTTTGCGTTTTCATAGGAGAGAGAACCAAGTTTTCCAATACGGATAGGTGCGGGAAAAGCTGGAAGTCCTGGAAGACAAAGCCCAGCAAATGTCGTTTTCCCAACTCCTCTAATGGCAGTTCTTGACCATTATACATCAAAGTTCCTGAATCAATAGTCTCTAAACCAGCCAACATCCGTAAAAGAGTTGTCTTACCACCGCCAGATTGACCAACGATGGCAACAATTTTCCCTTCTGGAATGACCAAATCATAGTTGGAGAAAATCTGTTTATCTTCAAAGCGTTTTGACAAATTGCGTAACTCTAACATGACTTCCTCCTATCTATAATAATCAAATTTCTTTTCTACTTGTTTCGAAATCAGTGTTACCGCACCGATCATCAATAGGTAGATTGCACCTGCGATAAACATAGGCGCCAAGCTGGCATCACGATTGGCAGCAGTACGACTAGCCAACAACAAATCGCTAACCCCAAGTGCATAGACCAAAGAAGTATCCTTTACCAAAGTCATGACTTCATTGAAAACACTTGGCAGGACAATTTTCACGACCTGTGGTAAGACAATGTAGCGAATGGTCTGAACAGGGGTAAATTTCAATACCTTAGCAGCTTCATACTGACCTTTTGGAATAGCTTCAATACCACCACGGAAAATTTCAGAGAAATAGGCTGCATAGTTGAGCGTAAAGGCCAGAATCACAGCAGGCATTCGGTCAAATGTAATACCCACACTTGGTAAAACGTAATAAACAAAAATTAATTGTAAAAGCAAGGGGGTTCCTCGCATAATTAATACATAGAAATACAATAACCATTGTAAGGGTTTAAATTTAATCTGCATTAAAAAAGCGAAAACAGCTCCTAATGGCAAGGATAATATCAATACTAGAAAAAATACTTGCAAGGAGACTGCTGCACCATTTAGTAGACTGGGCAGAACTTCCAAAACATAATCCATAGAGCTCTCCTAAAAGAATGATTAGGTTCTAGTATATCAAAAAGTATCCTTAATTTCAAAGAATTTTTCAGAATTTTTAATAAATTTAACAAAATAGTAAATTCCCAAAGTAAGTTCTAGTCTGTCTTAAAAACTGGAAACTAGAATGAGACAAAGAAATAAGGTAGAACTTACTATGGGACAAGTTGGTAACCGACAATGAAAAACAAACACTTAACTCTC
>NZ_JAOTGI010000037.1:0-9917 GCF_044427255.1 Streptococcus sp. 2021WUSS126
TAGCTTGAATCATGGTTTTCATCGTTAGCTGACTTTTCCGACTAAAATCTTTTTCAGGATGAAGCACAAACTGGTTTGCGGTGGAAACGATGTCGTTAATACTATCAAGTAAATGAGCTTTAATCTGGTCTAGCATGATTTTTCCCCTTTTATTTCTGGTGTAACATAAAAAACTAACCTACCACAAAACGTGATAGGTTAGCTAACTTAATGACATTGCGGTATGGATCCAGCCTCTTTTTTGTTATACTAGACAGTATGTAGGAGGTGGCTATGTTAGAAAATTGGTTAAACACCAAGCAAGGTCAGGTGTTTCATTACAAGATGGAAAAGATTGAGTATGCCCTAGAACAGCTAGGAAATCCCCAGTTTGCAGTGCCGGTCATTCATGTTGCTGGAACCAATGGCAAGGGATCGACCATTGCCTTTATGCGCCAGCTATTTCAGGCACATGGCTTGCGTGTCGGCAGTTTCGTGTCACCCCACATGGTGAGCGTACACGACAGGATTTGTATCGACAGCCAGCCCATTTCTGACCATGATTTTCAGCACTATTTACAGAAAGTCTACGACTTGGAGCAGGAAATCGCCGCTCGCTATGAGCCTTTCCGCTATTTTGAGGTCATGGTGCTCATTATGTTCCTCTATTTCCAGAACCAGCAGCTCGATGTGGCACTAGTAGAGGTCGGCATCGGAGGGCTTTTGGATACGACCAATGTCGTGTCACCAGCCCTAAGCGTGATCACCTCCATCGGCATGGACCATCAGGATTTATTAGGCTCGACTTTAGGGGAAATAGCAGAGCAGAAAGCAGGGATTATCAAGGAAAACGTGCCTGTCGTCCTTGGACCACTTTGTCCAGAAACCACAGCCATCTGTCGCCAAATTGCCCTTGATAAACAAGCACCTGTCTACCAATTTGGTCAGGAATTCACCTATAAAGCAGGACAGTTCAGCAATACGGACATCGACCTGTCAGAATTAGTTCTGGGTCTGGCAGGCCATCATCAAGAAGAGAATGCGGCCGTAGCCCTACAAACTTTTCTACTCTATATGACCAATATCCAAAAAGACATTCAACCTCAGTTGATTCAACAAGCCCTTGCCCAAACCAGCTGGCCTGGTCGTTTGGAATTGGTTGCTCAAGAGCCAAAAATCTATTTGGACGGAGCCCACAATGTCCCCGCTATCGAACGTTTGGTTGAATTTATTCAGGTTCAAGAAGAGCCTGTTACCATTCTCTTTTCAGCTCTTCGGCGCAAGGACTTTCAAGAAATGCTGGAATTATTGGACGAAAAGTTACCACATATTGCCCTTATATTAACCAGCTTTGCTTATGATGGTGCCTTGTCTGAGGAAAACCGGCAAGGACGAGATTATGTTGAGAACTATCAGCAGTTTATAGAAGACTGGAAATCTAGCAAGCAAGGTATTTTGATTGTCACAGGCTCTCTCTACTTTATCTCAGAAGTTCGTCGGCTTTTTAAAAAATGAATATCTTTTTGCGAATAAATAGGTATGACACATGCAGAAAAAATAGCATTTCTAAAGGAATTTGAAAAGCTCAAACGCCATACCTTTCGCCAGTTAGAACAGTTTGCAAAAATTTCTAGAACTCCCGATAGGAAATGACATCGGGAGTGCTTTTTGATATAATAAGGAAAGCAAATCCAAGGAGAAGAAAATGACAGAATTAGATGTAGTTTCGGACGTAGTTACTCATCCTGAGGAAACTTATCGGCGTAGTCGTAGAGCATCACGCAGACAGCAAGTGCAATTGAATGGTGAATTTCATGAAAGAGTATTAAAGACAAAGTATTGGCCAGCTCTTGTTTGGAGCTTAGTTTTAAGTATTTTTAGCGTAGCCAATCCACTGCTAATGCCATTTGCAACCAATATACAAACTCAAAATTTATATGCAGGGATGGCAATGGCAAATGGACAAATCCCTTATGGTGATTTCTTTGGGACAAGCGGGTTATTATTATACTTACTTGCTTTCTTAGGTCATCTGGGAGGGACTTTCATTATCTTTGGAATCCTCCAGTTTATAGCGTTACTGATAGCGGGAATCTATTTCTATAAGATTGTAGCTTATTTTAGTCAGTCAGAACACCTAGCGACAAGTTCTAGTCATTGGTTCTATGTATTTATTTTTGCACTTGGTTTTGGAGGGATGTATGCAGAAATGTTTGCTCTTCCGTTTCTTTTGACTAGTGTGTGGTTTCTGGTCCGCTATTTTGAAAATGCAGTGCGTGATGAGGCATTTATCCTCTACGGAATCGATGCAGCATTGGTATTTTTAATTTACCCAAAAAGTCTGATTCTTTGGTTAGTTGCGGGTCTAGTTTTATTTATTTTTAATATCCAATACCGCCAAGTTACTCGAGGAATCTATCAATTATTAGCGACCATTTTTGGTTTTCTTCTGATTCTATATGCGGTAGGTTATTATGCTTTTGAGGCGCAGATTCTGGGGACAGCTATTCAACAAACTTTCCTTTATAACTTACAGTTAGACTTTCACCATTCCTATCTATATTTAGCCTTGGCGATTGTGTCTGTATTTTTACTCTTATCTGGATTCTTTAAAAGTTTCATCCAAATGGTGTTTTCTTTCAAACAAGGAAGACATACCTATATCAAAGTTCTCCTATTATTGACTTTCTTAGTTCAATGTGTCTTTATTATTGGGAATGCAAACTTTCAATGGAGCCAACTCATTCTTCTTTTACCGTATGGTTTTGCGATGTCAGTCGTTTACCTGCGTGATGAAGATGTAGAAGATCATCGTGGATATTTACGTCGTCAATTCTTTCTTCCGTTAGCTATTTGCTTGGGTATTATCGCTCAACCTGCTTATCTTTATTTGATACAGGGAGATTTGAGAACAGACCGTGAACAAGTTGCCAATTACATTGGTGAACAAACGAAAGATTCGGACAAGATTTATGTTTGGGATAATAGCGCAAGCATATATCTTTCAAGTCAACGCTTATCTGCCGCAACGATTACTACAGCAGAACCCTATCTGAATACTGACGACAATAAAAATAGCTTGATGTATGACATCAATAAAAATGAGGCAAAATTTGTAGTCATCAATAAGAATTTGCCAATTCTAGATGAAATCAAGACAAATTTAGAATCACAGTACCAGTCTGTTCAGACAACGGATTACTTTACGATTTATCAAAAGAATGAATGATTGCTCAGGCAGTCATTTTTTCTTTAGCCTATCTGGGAAAAGTAGGGAAAGTGGATATGTGGTATAATGGAAAAATAAGCATTCGGGAAAAATTATTAAAGAAATGCAGGAGAAATGATGTCACATATTATTGAACTACCAGAAATATTAGCCAACCAGATTGCGGCTGGTGAGGTCATTGAGCGACCAGCCAGTGTGGTTAAGGAGTTGGTGGAAAATTCCATTGACGCAGGGGCTAGTCAGATTGAAATTAGTGTTGAAGAGGCTGGCCTTAAAATGATTCAAATCACGGATAACGGAGAGGGAATTGCCCCTGATGAAGTAGCGCTTGCCCTCCGCCGTCACGCCACCAGTAAGATAAAAAGTCAATCGGATTTGTTTCGTATTCGCACCCTCGGTTTTCGTGGAGAAGCTCTGCCTTCCATTGCTTCTGTCAGTCATATGGTCATTGAGACAGCTACAGCAGACTCTACACACGGACTTCATTTGGAGGCCAAAGGTGGTGTCATCGAGAAAGAAGAGCCCGTTAGTCGTCCAGTTGGTACGCAGATTACTATTTCGGATTTATTTTACAATACCCCTGCTCGTCTCAAATACGTTCGCAGTCAACAGGCTGAATTATCACATATTGTTGATGTTGTAAATCGATTGAGTCTAGCTCATCCGGAAATAGCTTTTGCCTTAGTAAATGAAGGACGAGAATTAATTAGAACTGCAGGGACAGGGAAACTTCGTCAGGCAATTTCAGGGATTTATGGGATTGCGTCTGCCAAAAAAATGGTTGAAATTGAGGCAGAAGACCTGGATTTTCAGATTTCAGGTTACGTTTCCTTGCCAGAGTTGACTCGTGCCAACCGCAACTACATTTCCATTTTCATCAATGGTCGCTATATCAAGAATTTTTTGCTGAATCGAGCGATTTTGGAAGGTTATGGTAGTAAGTTGATGGTTGGACGCTTTCCGCTGGCGGTGATTTCTATTGAGATTGATCCTTATTTGGCTGATGTCAATGTGCATCCGACCAAGCAGGAAGTTCGCATCTCCAAGGAAAAAGAACTCATGACCTTGATTCGAGAGGCGATTAGTCAAGCGCTTAAAGAGCAGGACTTGATACCAGATGCTCTTGAGAATTTAGCTCAGTCAAGTACTCGACCAAAAGTAAAAGTAGAGCAAGGGACCTTACCACTCAAAGAGCCAAAAATCTATTATGATACGATTAAGCAAGACTTCTTCTTAAAACCAGACGTGGTCGCTGAGGATGTCAAACCTCTCGAAGAGGATAGGCAAGAGATTGTTGAGTCGCCTGTCGAAAATAAACCTACATCCGTTCAATTTGCAGAACGTCAGTCGGTGGAATCAGAAGATCAGGAGCATCCTAATCTAAGTGCAAAAGAATTGGCAAAACTGGCAGATAAATTAGACCAGGAGGAAACATCGACATTTCCAGAGTTAGAATATTTTGGTCAAATGCATGGGACGTATTTATTTGCACAAGGTAAGACAGGACTTTATATCATTGACCAGCATGCCGCACAAGAGAGGGTCAAATACGAATACTATCGTGAGAAAATTGGACAGGTTGACAATTCAGCTCAACAGTTATTGGTACCGTATATTTTTGAATTTCCGCAGAATGATGCTCTTAACCTTGTCCACAAAATGGATGCCCTCCGTCAAGTTGGTGTCAACTTAGAAGAATATGGAGCTAATCAATTTATTCTGCGTGAACATCCTATTTGGATGAAGGAAGAGGAAATTGAGTCTGGCATCTATGAGATGTGTGACATGTTGCTCTTGACGGATCAGGTGTCAATCAAGCAGTATCGGGCAGAACTGGCTATCATGATGTCTTGTAAACGGTCAATCAAGGCCAACCATGCTTTGGATGATTATTCGGCGCGTGATTTATTGAGACAATTGTCTTACTGCCAAAATCCCTATAATTGCCCGCACGGCCGTCCAGTTTTAGTGCATTTTAGCAAATCGGACATGGAAAAAATGTTCCGTCGCATTCAAGAAAATCACACGAGTTTGCGAGAATTGGGCAAGTATTAAACCGTTGACAAAGAGTTGACACACTAGTAAAGGAAGTATATGTACGACTATATCAAAGGAATTTTAACGAAAATAACTGCAAAATACATTGTGGTAGAAACGCAAGGAGTAGGCTATATCTTGCAGGTTGCTAACCCCTACGCCTATTCAGGACAAGTCCAGCAAGAAGTGACTGTCTATACTCATCAGGTGATTCGTGAGGATGCTCATCTGCTCTACGGATTTGCTACAGAAAATGAAAAATCCGTCTTTCTGAGTCTGATTTCAGTATCAGGTATTGGTCCAACAACAGCTCTGGCTATTATTGCTGTCGATGATAATGATGGGCTTGTTCGTGCCATTGAGCAGAAAAACATTACCTACCTGACCAAGTTTCCAAAGATTGGCAAGAAAACAGCCCAGCAGATGATTTTGGACCTGGAAGGCAAGTTTGTCATGAGCGAAGAAGCTGGTCCTGTCCAACAAGTAGCACCATCCAGTGAAAATATCGCCCTCGAAGAAGCTATGGAAGCCATGGAAGCTCTTGGCTACCGACCAGCTGAACTCAAGAAAATCAAGAAATTCTTCGACGGCACCAATGACACCGCAGAAAACTACATCAAGTCAGCTCTCAAAATGTTGATGAAGTAATAAGATACAAAGGACGTAAAGGACAAAGAGAAAATAGGAAACCTAACGCAGAGCCTTTAGGCTCTGGGCAGGTTTATCTTTTTCTCACAGTCCTTAGTCCGTGTTCAATTACTGTACCAGTATGATGGTTACTAAAGTAACTCATCATACTACGGCAATCGCTATTTGCGACTTGCCTAGGTACCTTACTAATTCGCCACAAAAACAATGTCGATTTTTGCGGCTCATGTCGTGTCCAGATACAAAGGACGTTAAGCGATACAAAGCAAAATAGGAAAGCTGACGCAGATGCTTTGGCATCTAGGAAGTCTTTATCTTTTTGCAAAGTATCGTAGCCGTGTTCAAGTAATAAGATACAAAGGAAGTAAAGGACAAAGAGAAAATAGGAAACCTAACGCAGAGCCTTTAGGCTCTAGGCAGGTTTCCTATTTTCTCACAGTCCTTAGTCCGTGTTCAATTACCGTACCAGTATGATGGTTGCTGAATTAAGTAGCTAAAAGTATAGTCATTTTAATTAGCTTTGATACATCGTCACTTTCGCTTTGCCGTACTCTACGAAAGTGACTTGTTTCTCAAGTCTTATTTCCAACCTAGAACAGCCCATTAGGCTGTTCTAGCAACCTGCGCCTCAGTTCCTTGTCTGAAAGCTAATTCATTCGACTATATTGAGTAAACTGTATGTAAAAAGGAGTTTCTGTGTCCCGTTGTGCTTGGGTTAATCTAAATAATCCACTTTATATTGCTTACCATGATGAAGAATGGGGCAAGCCACTTCACGATGAGCAGTCTTTGTTTGAGTTGCTTTGCTTGGAATCCTACCAAGCAGGACTTTCATGGGAAATTGTTCTCAACAAACGGCAGGCTTTTCGCTCCGTATTTTTCAACTATAATATTCAAAAGGTTGCAACAATGACCGATGAAGATTTGGATGCACTTTTGGATAATTCACATATCATCCGTCACAAGGCAAAGCTGTACGCTACCCGCGCCAATGCCCAGGCTTTTCTTCGAGTACAGGAGGAATTCGGCACGTTTGATACGTATCTTTGGGAATGGGTGAACGGTGCAACAATCGACAACCCTGTCAAGTCCTTCCGAGAATTGCCGACCAAGAACGACTTGTCTGAGCGAATTTCAAAAGATTTGAAAAAGCGAGGTTTCAAATTTGTAGGTCCTGTCTGTATTTATTCTTATTTGCAGGCAGCAGGTCTGTTGAATGAACATGAAGAAACTTGTGAGATTGGAAAGAAATTACGAACTAATTAGATGAGCGAGCAATCGCACCCTAGACAGAGGAGGAATATGAAAGCAGAACTAATCGCCGTTGGGACGGAGATTTTGACAGGCCAAATCGTTAATACCAATGCTCAGTTCCTTTCGGAGAAATGTGCAGAGCTGGGAATTGATGTTTATTTCCACACAGCTGTTGGAGATAATGAAAACAGGCTTCTGTCTGTACTGGAAGTAGCCCGTCAGCGGAGCGACTTGGTCATTCTCTGTGGAGGACTTGGTCCAACTGAGGATGACTTGACCAAGCAGACCTTGGCGACCTTCTTAGGTAGAAATCTTGTGTTTGATGAGTTGGCTATGGCAAAATTAGACCGCTTCTTTGCCAGTCGCCCAGGTCGTGTCCGTACACCAAATAATGAACGCCAGGCACAGATTGTGGAGGGAAGTCAGGCGCTACAGAATCCAGCTGGTTTAGCTGTTGGTGGTATGATTGAGCAAGATGGTGTAACCTATATTGTTTTGCCTGGCCCACCAAGTGAGCTCAAGGCCATGTTTTCTGAGAGTCTCTTGCCTTTACTGTCCCAATCTCAGCAGCAACTTTATTCGCGTGTCCTACGCTTTTTTGGCATTGGTGAAAGCCAGCTGGTGACTGTTTTGGCGGACTTGATTGACAAGCAGACAGACCCAACTCTTGCACCCTATGCTAAGGTTGGAGAGGTGACTTTACGCTTGTCCACCAAAGCGACCAGCCAAGAAGAAGCAAATCTACGTTTGAATCAGTTGGAAGAAGAAATCTTGAAACGTGACAAATTGGCAGACTATTTCTATGCCTACGGAGAGGACAATAGTTTGGTCAAAATGGTAGCGTCTTGTTTGATAGAGAAAAAACAAACTATAGCCATCGTCGAACAGGGGACAGGTGGTCTCTTGCAAGCTGAATTGAGTTTGGCTTTGGCTGATCAGCCGTATTTTAGCGGAGGGAAAGTCATCGGTCAGCTAGGGAAAGTCATCGGTCAGCTAGGGACAGAATCGGGCAGGCTATCAGAGGAAGCTGACTGCATTCGGCAGGAGCTGCAAGCTGATTTAGGTTTGGCTGTGTCTGTGCTTATCAAACCGGAATCAACAGAGGACAACGTACTTGCAAAAGTATATCTCACTTTGGCTACGACCTCGGGTATTTCCAAAAAAGAGATAGATTTAGGTGGTTATTCGTGGCAATACCTTCGCCAGCTTGCTTGTTTGCAGGCCTGGGATTTTGTACGAAACACTTTGTGAAATAGCAGATATTTGCTATAATAGTTTGACTAAGAAAAGAGGAGAAAATCATTGGCTAAGAAATCAGGAAAAAAATTAGAAGATATTACAAAGAAATTTGGCGATGAGCGTAAAAAAGCGCTGGATGATGCCCTAAAATCAATTGAAAAAGATTTTGGTAAGGGTGCTGTCATGCGTCTTGGTGAGCGTGCTGAGCAAAAAGTTCAAGTCATGAGTTCAGGTAGCTTGTCAATCGACATTGCGCTTGGAGCGGGTGGCTATCCGAAGGGGCGTATCATTGAGATTTACGGTCCAGAGAGCTCAGGTAAGACAACTGTTGCCCTTCATGCAGTAGCTCAAGCCCAGAAAGATGGCGGTATTGCTGCCTTTATCGATGCGGAGCATGCCTTGGATCCAGCCTATGCAGCAGCTCTTGGTGTCAATATTGATGAGTTGCTCTTGTCACAGCCAGACTCAGGAGAGCAGGGTCTTGAAATCGCTGGTAAGTTGATTGACTCTGGTGCTGTTGATTTGGTTGTTGTTGACTCGGTTGCAGCCCTTGTACCACGTGCAGAAATTGACGGTGATATTGGTGATAGCCACGTTGGTTTGCAGGCTCGTATGATGAGTCAGGCCATGCGCAAACTCGGTGCATCCATCAACAAGACAAAAACAGTAGCTATTTTCATTAACCAGTTGCGTGAAAAAGTCGGTGTCATGTTTGGTAACCCTGAAACAACACCTGGTGGACGTGCGCTTAAATTCTATGCATCTGTCCGTATGGATGTTCGTGGAAACACACAAATCAAAGGAACAGGCGACAAGAAAGATCAAAACGTTGGTAAGGAAACCAAGGTGAAGATTGTGAAAAACAAGGTGGCGCCACCATTTAAAGAAGCTGTTGTTGAAATCATGTACGGTGAAGGAATTTCTCGCACAGGTGAATTGATTGAGATTGGTAGCAACCTCGGCATCATCCAAAAAGCAGGTGCTTGGTATTCATATAATGGAGAGAAAATTGGCCAAGGTTCTGAAAATGCTAAGAAATTCTTAGCAGATAATCCAGCCATCTTTGATGAAATTGACCGCAAGATTCGTATTCATTATGGTTTGATTGAAGCAGATGGAGTTGAAGAGGTTGCGACCGAAGAAGCTCCTGTTGTTGCGGAAGAAATCCAAGATGTTATCCTAGATCTTGATGGCGGTATTGAATTAGAAGATTAATTCCTAACAAAATAGATTTAATATTGAACTATTTCTACCTATCTGTTATAGGTTAGTGTAAAGTTGTTTAGTATAAGCACGAAAAAGTCTGGAGATTCTAGGCTTTTTTCTAATAAAAACCGAATTTTTACCCTAAAATTTAATGTTTTTTCAAAAAATAGGTCTGCAGACCGAGGGAATTTATGATATAATCCCGTCTTTGACAGTTTGAAACGACAAAAACCTCCCTAACTCTATGCATATCAAGGGTTTAGAGAGGTTTTCTTTTTATATCAAAAATGCGTACTTTTTCTCGATTTTGATGCTTGTAAAATTT
>NZ_JAOTGI010000038.1:0-6058 GCF_044427255.1 Streptococcus sp. 2021WUSS126
ACATCTATTTTTATAATCATCAACGATTTCAAGAACGCAACAACGGCCTTGCCCCTCTTGAAATGAGGAACAAGGCCGTCGCCTAATCTTTTATTATTTCATTGTCCACTTGACAGGGAGCAGTTCAATCATAGAATCGTTCTTTGTTCATGACTTAATTCCTTTTGTAGATTTTGTAAGTTTACTATATTATATCATTGTTTTGAGGGGGAAGTGATGGCTGTAAAAAATATTTTTATAGACAGTGTGCTATAATAGTTCTTATGAAAAAACGACCGACATCTGCCTATATCCACATTCCATTTTGTACCCAGATTTGTTACTACTGTGACTTTTCCAAGGTCTTTATTAAGAACCAGCCTGTTGACGAGTATTTGGCAGCCCTCATGGAAGAGGTCAAGTTTTACGACCTGCCAGCCCTCCGCACGCTTTATATCGGAGGCGGAACACCATCGGCTCTCTCGGCAGACCAGCTGGACTATCTCCTGACCAATCTGGAGGACTTGCTGGACTTGTCACAGGTGGAAGAATTCACTATCGAGGCCAATCCGGGTGACTTGACGGCAGACAAGATTGCGGTTCTGAAAAAGTCCAAGTGCAATCGGGTGTCGCTTGGCGTTCAGACCTTTGATGACCGTATGCTGAAAAAAATCGGTCGTAGCCACAACCAGGCCCAGATTTATGAAACCATTGCTGCCCTCAAGGAAGCGGGTTTTCACAACATTTCCATTGACCTGATTTATGCCCTGCCTGGTCAGACCATGGAGCAGGTGGTGGACAATGTCGCCAAGGCCTTGAAGCTGGACATTCCCCACATGAGCCTCTATAGCTTGATTTTGGAGAATCACACGGTCTTCATGAACCGCCAGCGTCGCGGCAACCTCCATCTGCCCAACGAAGATGTGGAGTCCGATATGTTCGACTACATCCTTCAGGAGTTAGAAAAAAACGGCTTCGAGCACTACGAAATTTCCAACTTCACCAAGCCAGGATTTGAAAGTCGCCACAACCTCATGTACTGGGACAACTCGGAGTACTATGGTCTAGGAGCTGGAGCATCTGGCTACATCGACGGCATGCGCTACCGCAACCGCGGCCCCATCCAGCACTACCTCAAGTCCATCCGAGAAAAAGGCCATTCTCGCTTACACGAAGAATTCCTCAGCCAGACCGAGCAGATGGAAGAAGAGATGTTTTTAGGCCTACGGAAAAAAACTGGCGTGTCCATTGAGCGATTCGAGGAAAAGTTTGGTATCTCTTTTGAAGAACGCTACGGTCAGGTGGTCAGGGACTTGAAAAATGAAGGTCTCTTGCAAGAAGAAGACCGTTGGCTTCGTATGACCAAAAAGGGATTGTTTCTTGGCGATACAGTTGCCGAGCGTTTCATATAGTCACTCAGTTTGTTTTATTACTTCGACGAGCGAGGAAACTTCGTTCCCTTATTTCCAACTTCAAACACTCCACTGGAGTATTTGAACTCGCTTTGCCGTACTCTACGAATGTTACTTACTATCGTAAGTACGATTTCCAACCCTCAATAGTCCAGTGGACTATTGAAGCTATCTGCAGCTGTTGACGCAAACTGAAAGACTATACTTTAAGATTAGAAAGAGGACACAATGGGACTAAGCTACCAAGAAGAGTTCACTATTCCCTTTGATATGGTGGATGTTAAACAAGAAATCAAATTGCCTGACTTTATTTCCTACTGTCTTGGTGTGTCAGGTCGGCAGTCGGAAGAACTGGGTCGTAGTGACCTCTATGTTTTTCAGGAATTTGGCTTGATTTGGGTGGTGACAGATTATGAACTGACCATTCAAGACCTCCCTAAGTACAATGAAACCATCACGATAAAAACAGAAGCGGTTGCCTACAACAAGTTTTTCTGTCATCGGATGTTCTATATTTACGATGAGGCGGGCAATCTTTTGTTAGACATTCTCTGCTACTTTGTCCTGATTGATTTTGAGACTCGCAAGGTGGCGCCTGTGCCAGAAGCCTTGATTGCCCCTTATCAATCTGAGCAGGTCAAGAAATTACCCCGGGCTCCCCAGTATCAGCTCTTGGAAAATCCATCTGTTCAAGAATTTCCTGTTCGCTATTTTGACTTGGATATGAATGGTCATGTCAACAATGGCAAGTACCTGGAATGGATGTATGAAGTACTGGGCTATGATTTTCTGCTCTGCCATGTCCCTAAAAAAATCCAACTCAAGTATCTTAAGGAAGTAGAGGCGACTAGCTTGGTGAGTTCACGCATGGTGGCAGAAGCTGGTGTCAGCCAGCATGAGATTGTGGTGGATGGGCATATCCATGCTCAAGCTGTCATAGAATGGAGGGAAGGTCATGTCGCAGGATAAGTGGTTGGAATGGGCCGTGCGTTTACAAGCCTTGGCTCAGACAGGCTTGGCCTATGGAAAAGATGTTTATGACATGGAGCGTTTCGAAGAAATCAGGCAGATTGCGGCAGAAATGTTGGTAGAGCCATCTGGACAGCCTTTGGAAGTGGTGACAGACTTGTTTTGCAATGAAACAGGCTATCAGACACCCAAGCTGGATACCCGAGCAGCTATTTTTCAAGAGGATAAAATCCTACTTGTCCAGGAAAACGATGGGTTCTGGTCCTTGCCAGGTGGTTGGTGCGATGTGGACCAGTCCGTCAAGGAAAATGTTGTCAAGGAAGTAAAGGAAGAAGCGGGGCTGGATGTGGAGGCTCTGCGAGTCGTTGCGATTTTGGACAAGCACAAGAACAATCCTGCCAAGTCAGCCCACCGCGTGACCAAGGTCTTCATTCTATGTCGTCTCCTTGGCGGGGAGTTTCAGCCTAATTCGGAAACAGTTGCCAGTGGCTTCTTCAGTCTAGATGACTTACCACCGCTCTACCTTGGGAAAAATATAGCTGAGCAGTTAGCACTTTGCTTGGAAGCTAGTCGGTCTGAGCATTGGGAAACACGATTTGATTAAGGAGGAAAAATGACATATACAGGTTATTTGATTGATTTGGATGGTACGATTTATGAAGGGAAAAAGCGGATTCCTGCTGGTGAACGTTTTATTCATCGCTTGCAAGAACGTCAGATTCCCTATTTATTCGTGACCAACAATACCACCCGCCGTCCTGAGATGGTGCAGGCTATGTTGGCTGAAAACTTTAACATTGAGACACCGCTTGAAACAATCTATACAGCTAGTCTGGCGACAGTAGATTATATGAATGATTTGGGCAAGGAAAAGACAGTCTATGTCATTGGAGAAGACGGGCTCAAGTCTGCCATTTTTGAGGCAGGTTATGTGGAAGATACGGAAAATCCAGCCTATGTTGTTGTCGGTTTGGATACTCAGTTGACCTATGAAAAACTGACCATTGCCACCTTGGCTATTCAAAAGGGAGCGACCTTCATCGGTACCAATCCTGATTTGAACATTCCGACTGAAAGAGGCCATTTGCCAGGAGCAGGCTCACTTATTGCGCTTTTGAAAGCTGCTACCCGAGTAGAGCCGACCTTCATCGGTAAGCCTGAAGCCATTATCATGGACAAGGCTCTGGAGATTTTAGGCACAGAACGCAGCCAAACGGTTATGGTGGGAGATAACTACCTGACGGATATTCGTGCAGGGATTGACAATGGATTTCCAACTCTTTTAGTCCTGACTGGATTTACCAAGCCAGAAGAAGTAGCAGACTTACCCCTGGCTCCAACCCATGTCCTCAACAGCCTAGATGAATGGAGTTTTGATGAGAACTAAGTTACAGATTATCGGAACGATTTTATTTGTCTTGTCGGCAGCAGTTCTAGGAACCATCTACCTAGCTTGGCTAGTTTATCCGCTTGAGATTTCTTTTTTGGGGTTGGAAAAAGTGGTCTACATGAAAGCGGCAGATATTTCCTATAATTTCAATATCTTGATGAACTATCTGACCAATCCATTTGCAAGTGTTTTAGACATGCCAAATTTTTCATCCTCAGCTGATGGTCTGAAACATTTTGCAGATGTGAAACATTTATTCCATTTAACTCAGGGGATTTTTATCCTCACCCTCCCTGCCTTTGTGCTTTTTGTAAAAAACATTCTGCTAAAAGGTTATGGAGACTTGGTTAAAAAGGTCATTTTCTGGACCATGCTTACGCCAATGATAATCGGTTTATTAGGTGTTCTTGTTGGCTTTGATCAGTTTTTTGTATTATTTCATACGGTGCTATTTCCAGGGGATTCTACATGGCTATTTGACCCTGCAAAGGATCCTGTCATATATATTTTGCCACAAGAGTTTTTCTTGCATTGCTTTGTATTATTTTTTGTCCTTTACGAATTCTTCTTTGGGACAATACTGGCGTGGACAGGAAAAAAGAACAGGATAGGATAAGAGCGTAAAATTCATATTTTAGAATTAAAAAATATTGACAAATGAGTTGAATCATAGTAAAATGATAAAGACTTTGAAATTGAGGGGAGTGAAAAAAATGTCAAAAACAGTAGTACGCAAGAACGAATCACTTGATGATGCTCTTCGTCGTTTCAAACGTGCGGTTACTAAAGCTGGTACTCTTCAAGAAACACGCAAACGCGAATTCTACGAAAAACCATCTGTAAAACGTAAACGTAAATCAGAAGCAGCTCGCAAGCGTAAAAAATTCTAATTGAATTTGAAAACGGCCGAAAGGCTGTTTTTTGTTTACTTTTTACAACAGGTAACATATAATAGGGATATAGAATTTTTGTCCAGGTGAAAAGGAGTAAAGAGATGAGTATCTTAGTTACTGGCGGTGCAGGTTATATTGGTAGTCATACGGTTGTCGAATTGTTAAATTTAGGTAAAGAAGTAGTAATTGTTGACGATTTATCTAATGCAAGCATCCAGGTATTGGATCGTATTGAAGAAATTACAGGAAAGAGACCGACCTTCTATCAGCTAGACGTAGCAGATAAACGGGGATTGCGTCAGGTGTTCGAGAAAGAAAATATCGAGTCAGCGATCCATTTTGCTGCATTTAAGGCAGTAGGAGAATCAGTTCAAAAACCTGGTGCTTATTACGAAAATAATATCATGTCCATTCTCTCATTGGTTGAAGTGATGGCTGAGTTTGATGTGAAGAAAATCGTCTTTTCATCTAGTGCGACTGTTTATGGCAGTTTTAATCCCTCTCCTTATCAAGAGGACATGCCAGTAGGAGTTCCAACAAGCCCGTATGGTCAAACGAAAGTCATGTGTGAACAGATTCTTCGCGACATTTATGTTTCTGATTCAGAATGGTCTATTTCGTTGTTGCGCTATTTCAATCCAATTGGAGCTCATGAGTCAGGCTTGGTTGGGGAAGATCCGTCAGGCATTCCAAATAATTTAATGCCATTTGTAGCTCAGGTAGCAGTTGGTAAACGTGAATTTCTCAATATTTTTGGTAATGCATACGATACGCCAGATGGGACTTGTGTACGAGACTATATCCATGTTGTTGATTTGGCCAAAGGACACGTACGAGCATTAGAAAAATTAGATGAAGCTAATCAGGTTTATACTTATAACCTAGGTTCTGGTCAAGGAACAAGTGTCTTAGAATTGGTAAATACTTTCATTCAAGTAACAGGTGTAGATGTTCCGTATCGCTTTGCACCAAATCGAGCAGGAGACCTTCCGTCCTTTTATGCGAATGCAGACAAAGCTCTGGCTGAACTCAACTGGAAAACAGAAAAAACAATTGAAGACATGTGTCGCGATACGTGGAACTGGCAATCGAAAAATCCAAATGGATACGAAGGATAATAAAAGATGTGAGTGGAGGCTCACATCTTATTTTTGTAATTATGGAAAAGAAAAACAGGTATGGAGACCAATGTCATTAAGTTAACTAACCTATCACATTTTGTGGTGGGTTATTTTTTATGTTACACTAAAAATAAAAGGGGAAAAGTCATGCTAGATCAGATTAAAGTTCATTTACTTGATAGTATTAACGACATCGTTTCCACCGCAAACCAGTTTGTGCTTCATCCTGAAAAAGATTTTAGTCGGAAAAGTCAGCTAACGATGAAAACCATGATTCAAGCTATACTTACCATG
>NZ_JAOTGI010000039.1:0-5309 GCF_044427255.1 Streptococcus sp. 2021WUSS126
TGCTAAGCGACTACCGTATCTAACAGGGGGCAACCCCCAACTACTTCAGGCGTTCTAGGGCTTAACTACTGTGTTCGGCATGGGTACAGGTGTATCTCCTAGGCTATCGTCACTTAACTACTGAGTCTTGTCAACTCAAAATTGAATATCTATATTCTAACAAGTTTTACCAACGCTGTCAATATTGACTCTAGTTTAATTTGTAACGTCTTCGTTACTTATCTTGGATAAGTCCTCGAGCGATTAGTATTGGTCCGCTACATGTGTCGCCACACTTCCACTTCCAACCTATCTACCTGATCATCTCTCAGGGCTCTTACTAACATAAAGTTATGGGAAATCTCATCTTGAGGTGGGTTTCACACTTAGATGCTTTCAGCGTTTATCCCGTCCCTACATAGCTACCCAGCGATGCCTTTGGCAAGACAACTGGTACACCAGCGGTAAGTCCACTCTGGTCCTCTCGTACTAGGAGCAGATCCTCTCAAATTTCCTACGCCCGCGACGGATAGGGACCGAACTGTCTCACGACGTTCTGAACCCAGCTCGCGTGCCGCTTTAATGGGCGAACAGCCCAACCCTTGGGACCGACTACAGCCCCAGGATGCGACGAGCCGACATCGAGGTGCCAAACCTCCCCGTCGATGTGAACTCTTGGGGGAGATAAGCCTGTTATCCCCAGGGTAGCTTTTATCCGTTGAGCGATGGCCCTTCCATACGGAACCACCGGATCACTAAGCCCGACTTTCGTCCCTGCTCGAGTTGTAGCTCTCGCAGTCAAGCTCCCTTATACCTTTACACTCTGCGAATGATTTCCAACCATTCTGAGGGAACCTTTGGGCGCCTCCGTTACCTTTTAGGAGGCGACCGCCCCAGTCAAACTGCCCGTCAGACACTGTCTCCGATAGGGATAACCTATCCGGGTTAGAGTAGCCATAACACAAGGGTAGTATCCCAACAGCGCCTCCGTCGAAACTGGCGTCCCGACTTCATAGGCTCCTACCTATCCTGTACATGTGGTACAGATACTCAATATCAAACTGCAGTAAAGCTCCATGGGGTCTTTCCGTCCTGTCGCGGGTAACCTGCATCTTCACAGGTACTAAAATTTCACCGAGTCTCTCGTTGAGACAGTGCCCAAATCATTACGCCTTTCGTGCGGGTCGGAACTTACCCGACAAGGAATTTCGCTACCTTAGGACCGTTATAGTTACGGCCGCCGTTTACTGGGGCTTCAATTCAGATCTTCGCTTGCGCTAAACCCTCCTCTTAACCTTCCAGCACCGGGCAGGCGTCACCCCCTATACATCATCTTACGATTTAGCAGAGAGCTGTGTTTTTGATAAACAGTTGCTTGGGCCTATTCACTGCGGCTGACTGTAAGTCAGCACCCCTTCTCCCGAAGTTACGGGGTCATTTTGCCGAGTTCCTTAACGAGAGTTCTCTCGCTCACCTGAGGCTACTCGCCTCGACTACCTGTGTCGGTTTGCGGTACGGGTAGAGTATGATACATCGCTAGAAGCTTTTCTCGGCAGTGTGACGTCACTAACTTCGCTACTTAACTTCGCTCCCCATCACAGCTCAATGTTACAGATACAAGCATTTAACTCATATCACACCTCACTGCTTAGACGGGCACTTCCAATCGCCCGCTTTAGTTAGCCTACTGCGTCCCTCCATCACTTCATACTCTAGTACAGGAATATCAACCTGTTGTCCATCGGATACACCCTTCGGTCTCTCCTTAGGTCCCGACTAACCCAGGGCGGACGAGCCTTCCCCTGGAAACCTTAGTCTTACGGTGGATGGGATTCTCACCCATCTTTCGCTACTCATACCGGCATTCTCACTTCTATGCGTTCCAGCACTCCTCACGGTATACCTTCTTCACACATAGAACGCTCTCCTACCATAACACCTAAGTGTTATCCACAGCTTCGGTAAATTGTTTTAGCCCCGGTACATTTTCGGCGCAGGGTCACTCGACTAGTGAGCTATTACGCACTCTTTGAATGAATAGCTGCTTCTAAGCTAACATCCTAGTTGTCTGTGCAACCCCACATCCTTTTCCACTTAACAATTATTTTGGGACCTTAGCTGGTGGTCTGGGCTGTTTCCCTTTCGACTACGGATCTTAGCACTCGCAGTCTGACTGCCGACCATAAATCATTGGCATTCGGAGTTTATCTGAAATCAGTAAACCGAGATGGCCCCCTCATCCAAACAGTGCTCTACCTCCAAGATTCTCAAATGTCGACGCTAGCCCTAAAGCTATTTCGGAGAGAACCAGCTATCTCCAAGTTCGTTTGGAATTTCTCCGCTACCCACAAGTCATCCAAGCACTTTTCAACGTGCCCTGGTTCGGTCCTCCAGTGCGTCTTACCGCACCTTCAACCTGCTCATGGGTAGGTCACATGGTTTCGGGTCTACGACATAATACTAATGCGCCCTATTAAGACTCGGTTTCCCTACGGCTCCGTCTCTTCAACTTAACCTCGCATCATATCGTAACTCGCCGGTTCATTCTACAAAAGGCACGCTCTCACCCATTAACGGGCTCGAACTTGTTGTAGGCACACGGTTTCAGGTTCTATTTCACTCCCCTTCCGGGGTACTTTTCACCTTTCCCTCACGGTACTGGTTCACTATCGGTCACTAGAGAGTATTTAGGGTTGGGAGATGGTCCTCCCGGATTCCGACGAGATTTCGCGTGTCTCGCCGTACTCAGGATACTGCTAGGTATAAAGAATATTTCAAATACGAGGCTATTACTCTCTTTGGCCTACCTTCCCAGGTAGTTCTTCTATACTCTTTAAGTCCACATTGCAGTCCTACAACCCCGAGGAGTAAACTCCTCGGTTTGCCCTCCTGCCGTTTCGCTCGCCGCTACTAAGGCAATCGCTTTTGCTTTCTCTTCCTGCAGCTACTTAGATGTTTCAGTTCACTGCGTCTTCCTCTTCACTACCTTAACAGTAGTGAGTGACAGGTATTACCTGCCGGGTTCCCCCATTCGGACATCCCTGGATCATTGCTTACTTACAGCTCCCCAAGGCATTTCGTCGTTAGTCACGTCCTTCATCGGCTTCTAGTGCCAAGGCATCCACCGTGCGCCCTTATTAACTTAACCTTATTAACCTAATTTTTTCAAAAATTAGAAAACTCATTAAATATTCACAGCGTTTTCGGTTTATTTTCTTGTTACTATTTCTATACGTACTGTTACATACGTTTAGGAATGTTTGATAGATATTCAATTTTCAATGGACAAGTTTAGGATATGAACGACGGTCGCTTCTGCGAAACTTCTGGAGAAAATTAGGAATCTGACGCTGTGTGTCTTACACACAAGGAAGATTATCTATTTTCCTAAGAAGTTAGTCGTGAATTCAACTTCACTGCTATTCAGTTTAGTAGGATTCCTATCCTATGGAGCCTAGCGGGATCGAACCGCTGACCTCCTGCGTGCAAAGCAGGCGCTCTCCCAGCTGAGCTAAGGCCCCACAAGACCTCTCAAAATTAAAGAAGACTCACGTACAGGTTTCCATTTCCTTAGAAAGGAGGTGATCCAGCCGCACCTTCCGATACGGCTACCTTGTTACGACTTCACCCCAATCATCTATCCCACCTTAGGCGGCTGGCTCCTAAAAGGTTACCTCACCGACTTCGGGTGTTACAAACTCTCGTGGTGTGACGGGCGGTGTGTACAAGGCCCGGGAACGTATTCACCGCGGCGTGCTGATCCGCGATTACTAGCGATTCCGACTTCATGTAGGCGAGTTGCAGCCTACAATCCGAACTGAGACTGGCTTTAAGAGATTAGCTTGCCGTCACCGACTTGCGACTCGTTGTACCAGCCATTGTAGCACGTGTGTAGCCCAGGTCATAAGGGGCATGATGATTTGACGTCATCCCCACCTTCCTCCGGTTTATTACCGGCAGTCTCGCTAGAGTGCCCAACTGAATGATGGCAACTAACAATAGGGGTTGCGCTCGTTGCGGGACTTAACCCAACATCTCACGACACGAGCTGACGACAACCATGCACCACCTGTCACCAGTGTTCCGAAGAAAAATCCTATCTCTAGGACGGTCACTGGGATGTCAAGACCTGGTAAGGTTCTTCGCGTTGCTTCGAATTAAACCACATGCTCCACCGCTTGTGCGGGCCCCCGTCAATTCCTTTGAGTTTCAACCTTGCGGTCGTACTCCCCAGGCGGAGTGCTTAATGCGTTAGCTGCGGCACTGAGTCCCGGAAAGGACCCAACACCTAGCACTCATCGTTTACGGCGTGGACTACCAGGGTATCTAATCCTGTTCGCTCCCCACGCTTTCGAGCCTCAGCGTCAGTTACAGACCAGAGAGCCGCTTTCGCCACCGGTGTTCCTCCATATATCTACGCATTTCACCGCTACACATGGAATTCCACTCTCCCCTTCTGCACTCAAGTTTGACAGTTTCCAAAGCGTACTATGGTTAAGCCACAGCCTTTTACTTCAGACTTATCAAACCGCCTGCGCTCGCTTTACGCCCAATAAATCCGGACAACGCTCGGGACCTACGTATTACCGCGGCTGCTGGCACGTAGTTAGCCGTCCCTTTCTGGTAAGATACCGTCACTGTGTGAACTTTCCACTCTCACACACGTTCTTCTCTTACAACAGAGCTTTACGATCCGAAAACCTTCTTCACTCACGCGGCGTTGCTCGGTCAGGGTTGCCCCCATTGCCGAAGATTCCCTACTGCTGCCTCCCGTAGGAGTCTGGGCCGTGTCTCAGTCCCAGTGTGGC
This sequence comes from Streptococcus sp. 2021WUSS126, assembly GCF_044427255.1. NCBI lineage: Bacteria > Bacillati > Bacillota > Bacilli > Lactobacillales > Streptococcaceae > Streptococcus > Streptococcus sp. 2021WUSS126. The sequence goes on from NZ_JAOTGI010000039.1 coordinate 4,788, forward strand.
CGATCACCCTCTCAGGTCGGCTATGTATCGAAGCCTTGGTGAGCCGTTACCTCACCAACTAGCTAATACAACGCAGGTCCATCTCATAGTGAAGCAATTGCTCCTTTCAAGCATCTACCATGCGGTAAATACTGTTATGCGGTATTAGCTATCGTTTCCAATAGTTATCCCCCGCTATGAGGCAGGTTACCTACGCGTTACTCACCCGTTCGCAACTCATCCGTCTAGTGCAAGCACCAGACTTCAGCGTTCTACTTGCATGTATTAGGCACGCCGCCAGCGTTCGTCCTGAGCCAGGATCAAACTCTCATATAAAGTTTTGATTCAAACTCAAGCTATCACTAGCTTTCCGTTTTATTGTTTTGTTTTGTCATTGACGATTTATCCTTAGATAAATCACCCTGCACGTTTGGTTCGTCTTCTTTAATTTTCAAAGGTCTTGTTCGTTATCGCGATCTCGCGACAACTATCTTAGTTTATCATTTCTTGGAAACTTTGTCAACACTTTTTTGAAACTTTTTT
>NZ_JAOTGI010000040.1:0-4968 GCF_044427255.1 Streptococcus sp. 2021WUSS126
TTTATCTAACCTGAACAATTAGATTATATCAGGAAAAAGAAATGGAAGCTCAAAGCCTTGTCAGCCACCAGCATAGCTGGTGGTTTTCTTGTTTTTCTCTACGAGAAAAACTGGCTCGAAGCCATAACAAAAAAGCTGGACTCCTGCCAGCTTTTTAATGTGCTACACGTTTACGAGCAGCTTTTTTACGATTTTCCTCAATGAAGGCTTCTTTCTTTTCTTCTGGTTCAATGATTGTTTTGTGAACAGTGAAGACTGCGCCTGCTGCAAGAGCAACTGTAGAAAGAACACCTGTCAAGAAACCTTTACCAAAACCTTTAGCCATAGTTATTTCTCCTTTACTTGTGTTATAATAGATTTTAGCGAAAAAACAAAATATTTTCAAGGAAAAAGATGAAAACTAAAGTTATTGTGGTCATTGGACCAACTGCGGTAGGAAAAACCGCTTTAGGCATTGAATTGGCCCGGCGCTACAATGGAGAAATTATCAGCGGTGATAGCCAGCAAGTCTATCGCAAACTTGATATTGGTACGGCAAAAGCTAGTCCTGAAGAGCAGGCTGCTGCGGTTCATCACTTGATTGATGTCCGAGATGTGACCGAGGGTTATTCGGCTTATGAATTTGTAGCAGAAGCCAAGACCTTAATTGCAGACATTACTAGTCGTGGCAAGCTACCTATTATCGTGGGTGGGACAGGTCTTTATATCCAGAGTCTGCTTGAAGGCTACCATCTGGGCGGTCAAGTTGACCAGGAGCAAGTTCTTGCTTATCGGGCGGAGCTGGATAACTTGCCTGATGAAGTGTTGGAAACAATGGCAGAGCAGGCAGGTTTGACGGTCGAAGGAAACAGCCGACGGAGAATCATTCGTGGGTTAGAGTTGAAAAAGTTTGGAAAAAATTTGGAAAATACAGAGTCAGAATATGAGCCTCTTTGCATCTGCCTGACGGATGACAGACAGGTTCTTTACGACCGCATCAATCAGCGAGTGGATAGGATGATGGCGGCGGGCTTACTAGATGAAGTTAGCTGGCTCTACCAAGAATACCCAGAAGCCCAAGCTGCTATGGGAATTGGCTACAAGGAGTTTTTCCCCTACTTTGCAGGTCAAATCAGCCTAGAAGAAGCAATTGAAAAGGTCAAGCAAAATAGCCGCCGCTTCGCCAAACGCCAATTGACCTGGTTCAGAAATCGGATGCAGGTTCCCTTTTATTCAGTAGGCGAGCCAGATTACAAGTCGCAGATTTTCACCGCCGTGGAGGAATTTTTAAATGATTGAAACCCAGAAAGAACAAGAACGCGCTCTCCTGGTCGGAGTGGAATTACAGCAGACAGACAACTTTGACATGTCCATGGAGGAGTTGGCAAGTCTTGCTAAGACGGCTGGCGCTCTGGTCAAGGGAGTCTACACTCAAAAACGTGAAAAATACGACAGCAAGACCTTTGTCGGCTCAGGGAAACTAGAAGAAATTGCCCAGATGGTCGAAGCTGATGAGATTGATACCGTCATTGTTAATAACCGATTGACACCCCGTCAGAATGTCAATTTGGAGGAGATTCTGGGGGTTAAGGTCATCGACCGTATGCAGTTGATTTTGGATATCTTTGCCATGCGAGCACGGAGTCACGAGGGTAAACTGCAGGTCCACTTGGCCCAGCTCAAGTACATGTTGCCACGCTTGGTTGGTCAAGGCATTATGCTCAGCCGTCAGGCGGGTGGTATCGGTTCTCGTGGACCAGGTGAAAGTCAGTTGGAGCTCAACCGTCGAAGTATTCGCAATCAGATACACGACATCGAACGCCAACTCAAAACGGTGGAGAAGAACCGAGCTACTGTCCGTGAACGCCGTCTGCAATCAGGCGTGTTCAAGATTGGCTTGATTGGCTATACCAATGCTGGTAAATCCACCATTATGAATGCCATGACCGACAAGCGACAGTACGAGGCGGACGAACTCTTTGCGACACTTGATGCCACGACCAAGCAGATTAACTTGGCTGACAAGTTCAACGTGACACTGACTGATACGGTTGGTTTCATTCAGGACCTGCCGACTGAGTTGATTTCTGCCTTCAAGTCCACCTTGGAGGAGTCTATGAATGTGGACCTCTTGCTCCATGTCATCGATGCTTCTGACCCCAATCACAGCGAGCAGGAGCAGGTAGTCTTGGATATTTTGAAAGACCTGGATATGCTGGATATTCCACGTCTAGCTCTCTACAACAAGTTGGACAAGACCGATGACAACTTTACCCCTAGTCAGTTTCCTCATGTCATGTTGTCTGCTAAGGATGAAAATGCCAAAGGCCATATTCAGATGATGGTCTTGGCCAAGATTAAGACCATGTTTGAACGGTTTGAGGTCAGGGTTCCACTTGCTGAATCTTATAAATTGCATGATTTAGCGACTCTTGCCTTGATTGAAAATCGGACCTACGAAGAGGATGTGGAAGTGGTATCAGGCTATATCGCTTCCAGCAATAAATGGAAGTTGGAAGAATTTTATGACGGATTATCTTGATTTGGCAATCAAATACGGTGGTTTTACCAGTCTGGATAAGGTTTATCTGGCCAATAAATTAGCCGATTTGACCGATCAACAAAAACTAGATTTTATCACGCCACCGCCCTCGGTTATCAATGCCTATTTTGCGGAAATCTACCAGAAACAAGGAGCAGAAAAGGCGACGGACTATTATCTCGCTCTATCTCAGCAGCTCTGCCTTTTTCCAAAAGAACCCAGCTTTGAAGAAGACAAGCCCTTTGTCCGACTGAATTTATCAAGCAAGTCTTTCGGATTTGCCTATGTGTCGGCGGACGGTCTGGCCCAGGTTTTTTCGGAGCAAGAAAAGGAAGTGACAGATAGCCTACTCTTTGAAATCGCCCAAGTCTTTCCCCACTATGTCGTCTTTGTGGAGGAGGGCAAGATTTTTATGAAAGTCAATCCCTTTAAGGATGCTGAGTTAGAGGAAGTTGAAACAGACTACCTCTTGACACAGGTGGAAAAGACAGAAGGTTTGGTCAAGATTTCTGGCTTTAATCAGGAAGAAGTGCTGGAAGTGGCGGACGAATATGCTGGCCAGTATTACTATGTCTGGTCGGGTCGCTCAGCGATAATATTTATAGAAAATAGAAAGTAAACAATGCAAATTCAATTTTTAGGTACGGGGGCTGGACAGCCCTCCAAGGCTCGAAATGTATCCAGTTTGGCCTTAAAACTCTTGGATGAAATCAATCAAGTCTGGCTTTTTGACTGTGGTGAAGGAACTCAAAATCAAATTTTGGAAACGACTATTCGTCCACGAAAGGTCGCAAAAATCTTTATCACTCACCTGCATGGGGACCATATCTTTGGGCTGCCAGGTTTTTTATCCAGTCGTTCTTTCCAGTCAAGTGAGGAGCAGACTGATATTGATATTTACGGTCCTGTGGGCATTCGTTCCTTTGTCTTAGCAAGTTTGAAAGTATCAGGGACACGCCTACCTTATCGCATTCATTTTCATGAGTTTGATGTTGATACGGTAGGTCAGGTCCTAGAAACGGACAAATTCACAGTATTCGCCGAAAAGCTGGACCATACCATTCCATGTGTCGGCTATCGTGTCATCCAGAAAGATTTGGAAGGGACTCTAGATGCAGAGGCTCTGCGCGCGGCAGGTGTACCATTTGGTCCCCTCTTTGGGCAAATAAAAAACGGTCAAAACGTGACGCTAGAAGATGGGACTGAAATTATCGCGAGTGACTATATTTCTCCTCCTCGGCCTGGTAAGGTGGTGACCATTCTTGGTGATACGCGCAAGTGTCATGCTAGTGTCCGTCTGGCTGTCAATGCTGATGTGCTGGTACATGAGGCGACTTACGGAAAAGGCGATGAGAAGATTGCTCGCAAGCATGGGCATTCGACCAATATGGAAGCCGCTCAGGTTGCCAAGGATGCTGGTGTCAAGCAGCTCTTGCTTAATCATATCAGTCCACGATTTTTATCAAAGGATATTAGTCAATTACGGAAAGATGCAAGTACTATTTTCGAGCAGGTTCATATTGTTAAGGATTTAGAGGAAATTGAGCTATGAGAACCATTCTAATCACAGGTGCCTCTGGTGGCTTGGTACAGGAAATGGTGCCCTTGCTGAAGGATGATTTTTTGATTTTACTAGGTCGTGATGTCGAAAAAATTGAGCAGCTCTATGCTTACCATGAGAAAAAGGCTGTCTTTGATGTAGATATCCGAGATGAAGCAGCTCTGACGGCATTTTTCGATGAATTGGATAGTCAGTTTGGTCAGATTGATATTTTAGTCAATAATGCTGGCTATGCCATTTACGATGATTTTGAGAATTTTTCCAGCCAGCAGGTGCGGGCTATGTTTGACATCAATACTTTTGCTCTGATGACCATGTGCCGTTTGGTAGGTAAACGAATGAAGGCAAGACGGAGTGGGCAGATGATCAATATCATTTCCATGTCAGGCTTGATTGCTTCAAGTAAATCGTCAGTTTATTCGGCGACCAAGTTTGCGGCCATGGGATTTTCCAATACAATTCGCTTGGAATTAGCCCAGTACGGTGTGACAGTTACGACTGTTAATCCAGGTCCAATCGCAACTAGCTTTTTCGATCAAGCTGTCCCTGACGGCAGCTATCAAGAGAGTGTCAAGGCTTTCTTGCTTCAACCAGACTATGTGGCTCGTAAAATTGTCGCAGCCATGGGAACCAGAAAGCGTGACATCAATTTGCCTTGGTCGCTAGCAGCTGCTCATAAACTCTATACTCTCTTTCCAAGAATAGCAGACTACTTGGCCAGTACAGTATTTAATTTGAAATAGAAAAACGCCGAAATAATGATATACTCCCCTTATAGTGGACAGTGAAAAAACAAAAATTTTCACTAGAAACTATAAAGGGAGTTTTATTATGTCCAAAAGAAGTCCAAAGTCTGTCTCTGAGAAACTAGAAATTGTTCTACTCC
>NZ_JAOTGI010000041.1:0-1474 GCF_044427255.1 Streptococcus sp. 2021WUSS126
TGATATACTCCCCTTATAGTGGACAGTGAAAAAACAAAAATTTTCACTAGAAACTATAAAGGGAGTTTTATTATGTCCAAAAGAAGTCCAAAGTCTGTCTCTGAGAAACTAGAAATTGTTCTACTCCACTTGGAAGCTGGGAAATCACTTAGCTGGTTAGCTAGGCGCTATGGTGTGTCTAAAGACACTCTATCAAACTGGGTTCGGAAGTACAAAGAAGCTGGTGTTGAGGGGCTAGAGGAAAGTCGTCACTGGACGAAGTATAGTAAGGAACTAAAGAAACAAGCTGTTTCCGACTATCTCAATGGCTTGGGAAGTCTCAAAGATTTGACTGAAAAATATGGAATTTCTTGTGATTATGTTCTCAGATCTTGGATAAAACGTTATACTAGTGGTAAAGAATTGAAAGCTACTAGTAGAGGAATGAGTCGCATGAAACAAGGACGCAAGACAACTTTTGACGAACGGGTTGAGATTGTCAATTTTACCCTTGCCCACGAGAAAGATTACCAAGGGGCTGTTGAGAAGTATGGCGTTTCCTACCAACAGGTCTATTCGTGGGTCAGAAAGTTTGAGAAGGACGGTTCTAACGGCCTCCTCGACCGTCGTGGAAAAGGTTTGGAAAGTAAGCCTAATCTGACTTCGGAAGAAGAGTTACGCCTAAAAATCAAGCAACAGGAAGAACGGATTAAGTATCTTGAAATGGAGAATGGCCTGCTAAAAAAGTTAGAAGAAATCAAGCGACGAAATCGACGGTAAGAATGGGTCGCCACTTGGAATCCTTCCAAGCGATTAAAGAATATGCGGATGAACAGAAAGAGGCTTCTATCAGCCACTTGTGCCGTATTCTAAAGGTATCTCGCTCAGGCTATTACAAGTGGTTGCGTCATCAATAAACTCCTTCTGAACAAGAAAATACAAGATTGATAGACGTCATCAAGGACCTTCATAGCCAACATAATGGCATTCTTGGTTATCGTCGTATGACTCGATTTGTCAATCGCAAGCTTGAAACAAACTACAACAAGAAGCGGATTCGTCGCTTGATGCATATTCTAGGTATTCGCTCCATTATCAGAAGATCCAAGGGATATTGCACCAAGACTAGCTTTGTCAATGTAGAAGACAATATTCTCAATCGTGATTTTACAGCTACTGCCCCAAATCAGAAATGGTGTACAGATGTGACTTTCTTGAAGTACGGTATCGGCTGTAAAGCCTATTTGAGTGCGATTAAGGACCTTTACGACGGCTCAATTGTCGCTTATGTGGTTGGTCAGTTTAATGATAATGAATTGGTATTCGAAACACTTCGTAAAGCCCGAACAGCTAATCCTGAGGCGACACCATTGATTCACAGCGACCGAGGTTCACAATATACTTCGAAAGATTATTACCGTTTAACGACTCAGTATCAGATGACACGCTCTATGTCTCGTGTTGGTAAGTGTATTGACAACGCACCAATTGAGAG
>NZ_JAOTGI010000042.1:0-1011 GCF_044427255.1 Streptococcus sp. 2021WUSS126
GGTAAAGGGCATTCTTTGTAAAAGACTTGCCTATAGAGAAGGTCTGGGTTGCTCTCGTCTAGTGCAGAAATATCATAGAATGTATCAGACTTATCCCCCATTAACCGCCAACCTGTAGAAGATGTTGCCCAGTCTTTGTCTTCTTTCTTTAACTTTTTGACAGATTGAGTTGTGACAAAAGCTCTCCCTCTGATGTTATTGTAGCGCTTATTACCAATAGAAGAAAGTCCAGCATCTGTACAGACCACAAATTGAGCTTTTTCAAAATCCTTGATAATCTTCTTCTCTAAAGGTTTCATAGTCGTCTGTTCATTTGTATTACCAGGTGTTATAGAGAAAGCTAATGGAATTCCTTGAGAATCCACAAATAAGCCCATTTGAACGATTGGATTTGGTCGATGTTCCTTAGAATAGCCATATTGTCTCAGTTGCCCCTCCTCATCTTCTTCCTCAATTTCGAAATAGAAATTTGTGCAGTCGTAATAGAGAACATCTGTCTTACGAGAGGACAGAGCAGCTGAGTTTTTATAGAGTTGTTCTTGAATAAAGTCAGTCTCTTTGGCAATGATTTCTAATCCTCGGTAGAGGTGCTGGAGTTCCAGAGTTTTAGGTTCTAGGAGAGTTTGTGAAAAATGAGCGGTAGATCGTTTAGAGGATGGGAATAGGATTCTGCCGTAGAGGAGACGAGAAAGAATGGTATCTAAGTGAAAACTAAAGTGATATCTCTTCTGAATATCTTGACAGATTTTATCCAATCCCAACTGATAATAGATATTCTGTAGAAATAAATATCCCCCATGATATTCATTTCGTTGATTTTGTTTCAACTGTTTCTTCTCATGTAGTTTGACTAATATTTCTTGTTTATCTTCCTTATCGAGTTCGGTTAACTCTTTAGCCCGCAATTTTGCCCATTCCATAGGTTCCATTTCGGGATGTAGCTGTTGAAGAGTTTCATGATTGCCGAGATTTTCGACAATGGTAGAAGTTCTTTTATTGCCAAACTTAATA
>NZ_JAOTGI010000043.1:0-774 GCF_044427255.1 Streptococcus sp. 2021WUSS126
AAATTTTACAAGCATCAAAATCGAGAAAAAGTACGCATTTTTGATATAAAAAGAAAACCTCTCTAAACCCTTGATATGCATAGAGTTAGGGAGGTTTTTGTCGTTTCAAACTGTCAAAGACGGGATTGTATACTAAATAAGGGAAAATGTAAAATTTCTAAAACAAATTACTTGTAAAATATTTTTTTATGGGTATAATAGGTAAAGTAAAATATTTATGAAAGGACATATTTAGGATATGTTGAAAGATTTAAAAGCATTTTTGTTCCGTGGGAACATTGTTGACCTTGCTGTAGCAGTGGTAATTGGTGGTGCGTTTGGCGCAATTATTAAATCATTTGTTGAAGATATCATCACTCCATTGATTTTAACTCCTGCATTGAAAGCAGCAAATGTACAAAATATTGCTGACCTTGCATGGAATGGTGTGAAGTACGGTAGTTTCTTGAGCGCTGTTATTAACTTCCTAATCATTGGCACTTCGATGTTCTTTGTTGTTAAAGCAGCTGAGAAAGCAATGCCTAAGAAAGTTGAAGAGAAAGCTCCTGCTGGTCCAACTCAAGAAGAGTTGCTTGCAGAAATCCGCGATTTATTGAAAAAATAATCAATAATATTGAAAAACAGGTCTCCATACCCAATGTCATTAAGTTAAGCATTTAAGCAATAAAAGAAACTATTCCCGTCCGAGCAGTTGATGATAAGACGGGAATAGTTTTTGTATTTAGGGCGCACAAAAAGGAAGTTTTTAACCCAATTTTTTAACTATTATGATAT
>NZ_JAOTGI010000044.1:0-753 GCF_044427255.1 Streptococcus sp. 2021WUSS126
TATAGACAATATGTAAAGACCCCCAGTTGAGAATTCGTGGATTTACCTGTACACTAGAATAAAAAAACAATCAACTTCTAACAGGAATTACCACACTCAATTGGAGGTCTTATATGTTTCATTTTACCACACTTTTCATCGGAATGGATGTTCACAAAGAAAGTTTTTCGCTCTGCTATTATGATATGATGACCAATCAATTCAAACATAGCACTAAAGTTGGTCCAAATGTTAGCTATATTGTGAACTATGTGAATGAGCTTCGTCGTTTATATGGTCAAGATGCAGAAGTGTTATGTGGCTACGAAGCCGGATGTCTTGGATTTACCCTATATCACCAGCTACAAGCTCACGGGATTCCCTGTATCGTGATGGCGCCTACAACGGTGATGAAGGAAGGATTTAAGCGTGTTAAGACTGATAAAAAAGATGCAGCTCAGCTCGCAAAAGCTCTGGCCTTTCGTAGCTATCGGCCTGTTCATATTCCTACTGTTGAGGATGAACAAGTCAAAGAATATATCCGCATGAGAACAGACCACAAAGTGGCTCTGAAGAAAATCAAACAACAAATTTTTGCCTTCTGTCTCCGACATGATTTTCGCTATACCGAGGGAAGCAGTAATTGGACACAGAAACATGTCCGCTGGCTCCATTCTCTAAATCCTAAGGGACTTTACGCAGAGATTTTGACAGAATACCTATTGACCTATGAGAAATTAGTAGATCAAATAGAACGGTATGATGCGCGAATTG
>NZ_JAOTGI010000045.1:0-561 GCF_044427255.1 Streptococcus sp. 2021WUSS126
CAACATCTTCTACAGGTTGGCGGTTAATGGGGGATAAGTCTGATACATTCTATGATATTTCTGCACTAGACGAGAGCAACCCAGACCTTCTCTATAGGCAAGTCTTTTACAAAGAATGCCCTTTACCTCAAGATGGTCTAGAAGATCAGAGATTGATTGTAACCTTCTCAGCTAAATACAGAGATTACCAGAGAAACATACGCGAACGCCAGATTCAACGTGCTTCAAAATGGATTGGAAAACCAGCTGATTACAAGAAGAAACAATCTACAGATCCCAAGCGTTTCCTCAAAGTAATAGAGACAACAAGGGATGGGGAAATAGCTGAGAAAACGTTTATTGAGTTGGACGAGGAACGTGTTCTTTCTGAAGCAAGATTTGATGGAATTTATGCGGTGACGACAAACTTAGACGATTCGATTGAGACCATTGTGTCCATTAATCAGAGACGATGGGAGATTGAAGAATGTTTCCGTATTATGAAACATGAATTGAAAGCTAGACCAGTTTATTTAAGTCGAGAAGATCGCATTTCTGCTCACTTCACAACTTGCTTCCTTG